>CBDUAW010000318.1:0-3433 GCA_965365215.1 uncultured Eudoraea sp.
CCATGGCAAATCCGGAAAAGATCGCTCCCGCAACAAAGTAAGGCGGGAAGATGGGAGTATGCCATCCTGGAATTACAGAAGTAGCAAAGTCAAACGATACAATAGTGTGTACTGATAGTACCAAAGGAGTTGCCAAACCTGCCAAGACAAGTGAAACTTCTTCAAAACGCTGCCAATCCTTGGCTCTACCTGTCCAGCCAAAACTGATAAGGCTGTATATTTTCTTCTGGAAGGGCTTCACTGCGCGGTCTCTTATCATTCCAAAATCAGGTAATAGCCCCGTCCACCAGAATACAAGGGAGACTGATAAATAGGTAGAGATCGCAAAAACATCCCATAGCAGGGGTGAATTAAAGTTTACCCAAAGGGAACCAAATTGGTTAGGAATAGGAACTACCCAATACGCCAGCCATGGGCGCCCCATGTGGATAATCGGGAAAAGCCCTGCCTGGATAACCGAGAAGATGGTCATTGCTTCGGCAGAACGGTTGATGGCCATTCTCCATTTTTGTCTAAACAGTAATAGAACCGCAGAAATAAGGGTTCCGGCATGTCCAATACCTACCCACCAAACGAAGTTTGTAATATCCCAGGCCCAGTTGATCGTTTTGTTGAGTCCCCAGGTACCAATACCGGTACTAATGGTATAGATGATTGCACCAACTCCCCAAAGGAGTGCAGCAAGCGCAATAGAAAATACAATCCACCATTGCTTGTTGGCCCTGCCTTCTACTGGAGCAGCAATGTCTACCGACACATCATGGTAACCTTTATCTCCTAGAACTAAGGGCTTCCTAATTGGTGCTTCGTAATGCGACGCCATATAAATGTATTATTTCTTAGTTTATTCTGTTGATTAAGCTTCTTCTGAATTTCTCACCTTTACGTGGTAGAAAACGTTTGGTTTTGTTCCCACACTCTCAAGGAGGTGATACATTCGGTTGCTCTCCTTAAGGCTGGCAACCTCACTTTCCTTATCATTAATATCTCCAAATACGATGGCTCCGTTGCTACAAGCATTGGAACAAGCAGTCTGGAATTCTCCATCTTCAATGGGCCTTCCTTCTCTTTTCGCGTCAAGAATGGTTTTCTGTGTCATTTGAATACAGAGTGAGCATTTTTCAATTACTCCTCTGGATCGTACCGTAACATCCGGATTGATGACCATTTTACCAAGATCATTGTTCATGTGGTAATCAAACTCATCATTATTATTGTACAGGAACCAGTTAAACCTTCGAACTTTATACGGGCAGTTATTTGCGCAGTATCGGGTCCCAACACAACGGTTATAGGCCATGTGGTTTTGTCCCTGCCGGCTATGAGAAGTTGCCGCAACCGGGCAAACGGTTTCACAAGGAGCATGATTACAATGCTGACACATTACAGGCTGAAATGCAACCTGTGGATTTAAGGCCGCTCTCTCCATCTCCTCGAATCCGGATTTTGATTCGAACGCCCCAGAAAATTCGTCCTTCTTGGTTACGTCCTCATCAAAGGTATCCTCAGAGGAATAGTAGCGGTCTATTCTGAGCCAGTGCATATCTCTTGATCTTCGCACTTCCTGTTTCCCAACTACGGGAACATTATTCTCTGCGTGGCAAGCAATTACACATGCGCCACAACCTGTACAGGCATTAAGATCGATAGACATATTAAAATGGTGCCCTATTGATCTGTCAAAACTATCCCAAAGGTCTACCGTGGTAGCAGGAACTTCCTGGTGATCTAAGGAAACCTTAGGTACCGGATTCCATTCCGCATGATCTCTTGTATTGAAGATCTCCAGGGTAGTTTCTTTTATTATATCTCCCCTCCCCATTAGGGTCTTGTGGAGCTGAACACAGGCAAATTCATGTGTTCCGCTAGATTTTTCTAGCTGAACGGATTGAATGTTGTTAAAATCATTGTAGATCCTAAATGCATTTACCCCTGTTTGCATTTCAGATTTCATTCCTGTCCTGCGGCCATATCCAAATGCCATTCCCACTGTACCCGGTGCCTGACCTGGTTGAATTATTACAGGAACCTTATCAATACTGTTACCATTTGCGGTTAGCTTGGCATAACTTCCGTCCAGGCCACCATTAGCCACATTTTCATTGATCAGGCCAAGATTTTCTGCATCAGTTCTAGAAACTGTGATATAATTATCCCAGGATACCCTGGTAATAGGATCCGGGAATTCCTGGAGCCATGGGTTACTAGCTTGTTGCCCATCTCCCATTCCTACCTTGGAATACAGTGTTAGTTCCATCCCTTCAGCTGAAGCAGAAGCAAGTTGCTGTACTGCGCTACTTAGGGAAGTAATAGTAGTATCGGTAGTTTCTCCTTCTGATCCTATTTCTGAACCAGAAGTTGTTACAGTATCCTCTTCCAACGGCTCGGATGTAGTTACATAAAAACCATCATGTAACGCATTTTCCCAGGTACCTTCCCCAAGGATCTCCGTACTCCAGGTTTCTTTTACATAATCATAGTAACTTTTGTCGCTTCCCATCCATTTTAAAAGGGCTTGTTGAAATTGTCTGGTGTCAAACAATTCTCTTATAACCGGTTGTACAAGACTGTAGTGCCCTTTCTTCAATTGTACATCCCCCCAATTTTCCAGATAATGATTTGCAGCACCAACGAACTGACATATTTCAGTTGTTTCGGTCCTATTTGTAGAAAAGGCCACGGAAAGATCAACTTTTGCCACACCTTCTGCAAATTCAGCGGCATTAGGCAGGCTAAACATTGGGTTAACCCCGTCTATGATCAAAGCGCCTACTTTACCGGCATTCATATCACCGATTAGTTGGGTAAGAGCTGCAGTATTCCCTTGTCTTACAAATCTGGGCGTACCAGGATCAAAAGCCTCTGCATTCAGCATCTTATTAATGGCCAAAACAATCCTTTGCGCATTAACATCGTTTAAGCCAGTGACAACAAGACCTTTGGTTCCTGCCTTTTTTAATTGGGCAGCAGCTGTCTCTACTGCCTGGTTTATCCTATCGCTAAGATCCGTATTTACATTTGTGTTATTCAGTTTACCGTAAAGACTGGCCAGTGCTTTTTTCTGTTCTGAAGGAGTTAAGGGGATCCTTTTGTCTGCATTGGCTCCTGTGAGTGACATATTTGCTTCAAACTGTAAATGTTTAGACATTTTTCCCTTTGAAGGCACACGTCCTCTTGAATAGCCGCTATCAAACCCGCCGCCCTGCCAATCTGCAAGGAAATCGGCACTGAAGGATACTATAAGCTCAGCTTTACTAAAATCGTAATCTGCCAAAGCCCTTTCTCCGTAAGCTTCCTCATAGGCCCGTATGGCAGCCTCTTCTGATATTGCATCGTAGCTTACATGATTTACATTTTCGTAGGATTCCTTAAATTCAGCAATTAGTCGGTCTGTAGATGGACTTGCGTAGGTTTGTGTTAGAAATGCAATTTG
>CBDUAW010000319.1:0-3430 GCA_965365215.1 uncultured Eudoraea sp.
ATAACTAACCTGCTCTCCCCTTTCCAATAACTCCTTATATCTCCGTGCAGCCCTGATATCAGGGGAAGCCGTCATAAATATTTTTAATTCCGCTTCGGGAAAAACCACTGTCCCTATATCACGGCCATCCATTACAATCCCTTTCTTCTTTCCCATTTCCTTTTGAAGGCTGACCAATTTTTCTCTAACCTCCTTAATTTCAGCTACAGGGCTTACATATTTTGATACCTCCAGAGAGCGAATTTCTTTTTCTACATTCTCGCCATTTAAATACATATCCGATCTACCCTTCTTCTCATTGAAAACAAATTGAAGTTGAATCTTGGGAAGTTCCGAGATCAGGGCGATCCTATCGATCCCTTGTGAGGAGGCAATTCCTCCCTTTATGGCATAGAGGGTAACCGCACGATACATGGCCCCGGTATCTACATAGATATAATTTAGGGCTGTCGCCAACTGGCGGGCTATTGTACTCTTCCCTGTGGAAGAAAAGCCATCAATAGCTATGGTGATCTTTCGCATGAGCCAAAAGTAATCAGAAATGTGATTTAAACAGAACTGCCCAAAGGCATTTACAATTTTTTTGCATTTTTCACCTTCTGAGAGGTGATAGCAATATCAATTACCTCACTCATTTCCGTCACATAATGGAATGTAAGTCCTTTCAGGTATTCGGCCTTTATCTCCTGTATATTTTTCCTGTTGTCTTCACAAAGGATAATTTCTTTGATTTTTGCCCGCTTTGCGGCCAGAATCTTCTCTTTTATACCCCCAACAGGTAAGACTTTACCTCTAAGTGTTATCTCCCCGGTCATTGCCAGGCTCTTTTTTACCTTTTGTTGCGTAAATAACGAAAACAGAGATGTAAGCATCGCAATACCCGCACTGGGGCCATCCTTAGGCGTGGCCCCTTCTGGGACATGGATATGTACGTTATACTTATCAAATATTTCCGGATTTAAGCCATAACGGGCCGCGTTAGACTTTATATATTCCATGGCTATGGTAGCAGATTCCTTCATTACCTTCCCGAGGTTTCCTGTAATGTTCATGGCTCCCTTGCCTCTGGATAAAATTGATTCAATAAAGAGGATATCCCCACCAACCTGTGTCCAGGCCAATCCGGTTACCACTCCAGCTACCTCGTTATTCTCATATTTGTCCCTTTCCAATCGCGCCGGTCCAAGAATTTTTTCAATGTCCTCGTTGCTCACCTTCAGATTGTAGGCTTCTTCCATGGCTATTGATTTGGCTGCATAACGTACCATTTTCGCAATTTGCTTCTCCAAACCACGCACCCCTGATTCCCGCGTATATCCCTCCACTATTTTTTCCAGCTGCCGTTTCCCGATCTTTAAATGGTCTTTGGTAAGACCATGTTCTGCAAGCTGTTTCGGCAGTAAATGTCTTTTGGCAATCTCCACCTTCTCCTCTATGGTATATCCGGTAACGTTGATAATTTCCATCCGGTCGCGGAGCGCGGGTTGTATAGTGCTCAAGCTGTTGGCAGTTGCAATAAACATAACCTTAGACAGGTCATATCCCAACTCCAGGAAATTATCGTGAAAATCACTGTTCTGTTCAGGATCGAGCACCTCTAGCATAGCCGAGGAAGGGTCTCCCTGGTGCGAAGTCGATAATTTATCGATCTCATCAAGGATGAATACAGGATTAGAAGTTCCGGCTTTTTTAATATTCTGGACAATCCTACCCGGCATGGCACCTATGTATGTTTTTCGATGACCTCTAATTTCGGCTTCATCTCGTAAACCTCCGAGCGACATTCTAACATATTCTCTTCCAAGGGCCTCCGCTACAGACTTCCCCAATGAGGTCTTTCCCACGCCAGGAGGGCCATAAAGGCATAGGATAGGAGATTTCATGTCTTTCCGTAGTTTCAAGACAGCTAAATACTCTATAATCCGCCTTTTTACATCTTCCAGGCCATAATGATCCCTGTCTAGTATCCTGGCGGCGCGTTTTAAGTCGAATTTATCTTTAGAATACTCGTTCCAGGGCAGGTCTAACAACAGGTCTAGATAATTCCTCTGGATGGAATACTCTGCCACCTGGGGGTTCATTCGCTGCATTTTTGCAAGCTCCCTGTTAAAGTGCTCCTCAACTTTTGCAGTCCACTTTTTTCGCTTTGCTTTTGTCTGCATTTCCTGAATTTCCTCATCATAGGAAACGCCGCCCAATTCTTCCTGGATGGTTTTCATTTGCTGGTGCAGGAAATACTCTCTTTGCTGCTGATCCAAATCGCTCCTTACCTTAGACTGAATGTCTTTTTGAAGTTCCAGCTTCTGGTACTCCACATTCATATATTTTAAGGTGGCCAGGGCGCGCTGCTGTAAGTTTCCTATTTCGAGCAGTTCCTGTTTTTCCAATACGTTCAAATTTAAATTGGAGGAAACAAAATTTATCAGGAAAGAATCACTCTGAATGTTTTTTATGGCAAAGGAAGCCTCACTGGGAATATTGGGGTTTTCTTTGATGATCCTTAGCGCTAATTCCTTGATAGATTCTATAATGGCGAGGAACTCTTCACTGTGTTGGTCCGTAGGTTCTTCTGAAGCTTCCCTTATGGTAGCAGTCATATAGGGCTGTTCTGTAAGTATTTCTGCGATCTCAAAGCGCTTTTTACCCTGGATAATGACAGTGGTATTACCATCGGGCATTTTTAAAACCCGTAAAATCCTGGCCACAGTACCAATAGTATTGATGTCCTTTATCCCCGGATTTTCCGTTGCTTCGTCCTTTTGAGAGACCACTCCGATAACTTTTGAGCCGTTGTTGGCATCTTTAATGAGATTAATAGAGGTATCCCTTCCGGCGGTAATAGGTACCACTACCCCAGGAAAAAGTACGGTGTTTCTCAAGGGGAGAATAGGTAAGGTCTCAGGGAGGCGCTCATTATGCATCTCTTCCTCATCTTCCGGCGTAAGAAGTGGTATTAATTCTGAATCCTCGTCTATTGTCTGGAGCGACATATTGTCAATATTCACAAACTTGGTGTTCTTCATATGCAATTAGTCGGTCATTATGTCATTATAATGCCCGTTTTATTTTTTATACATTTTTTTCGCATCCCTTTGGAGGCACTATGTTTACTGAAATAGCATATTCTACTCCGGGGATTCTTCTGCTAAAGTTCAATTCTTATGCCAACGTGAAAACAATTTTCCTAAAAAAAGTGTAACAATCCCTAAATTACCTTATCTATAAAACAAACGATCACCTTTTTGAGCCTAAAAAATGAACATACTGATGCCTTGCTGCAGGCATGTTTGGAAGGGAAGCAGAATGCGCAAAAATCGATGATTCGCTTCAGGATCTGGATCGGGATGCGCGTGGAGGGTTACTGGTCATCAAAGGCGGTCCAGGGATTGGCAAATCGAAACTGATGAATTACACGATTGAGCGCGCCCAC
>CBDUAW010000320.1:0-3419 GCA_965365215.1 uncultured Eudoraea sp.
GCACTTCGCAGTGAGTTGAGGGAGCATAATTATCGGTATTATGTGCTCGATGAACCGGTTATAAGTGACTATGAGTTTGACATGAAACTCAAGGAATTACAAGCACTTGAAGCAAAACATCCGGAGTATTACGATGCTAATTCTCCCACTTTGCGGGTAGGAGGACAGGTAACCAAGAACTTTGAAACTGTAGCACATCAATACCGAATGTACTCTCTGGATAATTCATATTCTCAAGAAGAGGTGCAGGACTGGGAGAAACGAATTCAGCGAATCCTTGGTAATGTATCAGTAGAATTTACCTGTGAACTGAAATATGACGGGGCTTCAATTAGTTTAACTTATGAGAAGGGGGAGTTGGTAAGGGGAGTAACCCGCGGCGACGGATTCCAGGGTGATGATGTAACCACCAATATTAAAACCATCCGATCAATTCCTCTTAAACTAAAAGGAGACTACCCAGATCGATTTGATATCCGGGGTGAAATTATCCTTCCTATCGCCGGTTTTGAGAAAATGAACCACGAACGGATTGAGGCTGGGGAGGATCCTTATATGAACCCACGTAATACCGCTTCCGGAAGCCTGAAATTGCAGGATAGTGCTTTAGTAGCAGAACGGCCGTTAGACTGTTTGTTGTATGGGGTTGCCGGACGAAACCTTCACCTCAATTCTCAATTTGAGATGTTGCAGAAAGCAAGGTCCTGGGGTTTTAAAGTGCCTGAAACAGCCAAACTTTGCAAGAGTATTGAAGAGGTGATGGATTTTGTGGAATACTGGGATAGAAAACGACATGACTTACCATATGAAACAGATGGGGTAGTGGTAAAAGTCAACAACTTATACCACCAGGAGGAACTCGGATATACCGCCAAATCACCGCGATGGGCATTGGCATACAAATTTAAGGCCGAGCAGGCTGTGCCTGTCTTGAATAAAATCACCTATCAGGTTGGGCGTACCGGGGCCATAACCCCGGTTGCCAACCTGGAACCGGTATTACTTGCCGGGACCACGGTAAAACGAGCTTCCCTGCACAACGCAGATCAAATTGAGAAACTGGATATCCGTGAAGGAGACACGGTCTTTGTTGAAAAAGGAGGGGAAATTATCCCGAAGATTATGGGGGTTGATCTCAGCAAAAGAATACCGGGAACAGAACCTACAAAATATATAACCCATTGCCCTGAATGCCAAACCCCATTAATTCGAAAGGAAGGAGAAGCACAACACTTTTGCCCAAATGAAACGGGCTGTCCCCCTCAGATTACGGGGCGTATACAGCATTTTATTTCCCGTAAAGCCATGGATATAGAGGGCTTGGGTAGTGAAACCGTGGAACTCTTGTTTAAAGAAGGTCTTATTGCCAACTATGCTGATTTGTACAGCCTTACAAAAGAACAAGTAATGCCACTGGAACGCATGGCAGAGAAGTCGGCAGATAATTTAATCCAGGGGATAGCCGCTTCGGTAAGCATTCCATTTGAAAGGGTATTGTTCGCCCTGGGAATTCGCTATGTGGGTGAAACGGTTGCCAAAAAGCTCGCCAGGGCGTATAAAAATATTGATAGCTTAATGAATGCCAGCATGGAGGAACTTACCCAGGTAGATGAAATTGGAGAACGAATTGCGCAAAGTGTGGTCGAGTTTTTTGGGAATGATAAAAACCGAAAACTTGTGGAAAACTTAAAGGCGAATGGACTACAATTTTCGCTAAGTGAGGAACAACTGAATAACCAAACGGAGATCTTGAAAGGTCAAATATTTGTGGTATCCGGAGTATTTGAAAAACTCAGCCGGACCGAGCTTAAAAAAACAATAGAGGATAACGGGGGAAAGGTAAGTTCCTCTATTTCCTCCAAGACCAATTATATTGTAGCAGGAGCAAATATGGGGCCAAGTAAAAAGACCAAAGCAGAACAACTGGGGATACCTATTATAGGAGAGGATGCTTTTTTAGAATTATTACAATAAAACCCCCTTTTATTACAAAAGAGGGTTTTATGGTGGGGTATTTTAAAGATTAATTCCCGCTGAGTTCTTTGTTGTAGACCCAGATTTCATCCCATCTGTTTTCGAAAGTAGCATCCCTGTTTCTTACAAAGGGTTGCCAGGAATTCTGGCCGTGAATTTTTTCAAAGGTTTCACGAAATGGCCATATTTTTTCGAAATGAGTCCAGTTTTTGTAAAAGGAGACCGTGGCAATATGACGCCCAATATCCCCTTGTTGAAATTCGTTGTAATAGATACCCCAGGGATTATCTCCTTCCAAAGCTTTTATGGTTGCACTCACCTTATCAAAATGCGGTTCAACGCCAAATCCATGTCCGGACCGTACCTCCCAGTATCTGGTAAACAATATAGGATATTCCCCCGGATCTTCAGGTAACATATCAGTATTGGAATGTTTAGTTCCCATTGTCCAATACTCCCCCTGTTGCAACCTTCGTACGTATGGCATTATATTATCTCTCCAATCCTCATCATGACCACCTTCAGCCGGCCGGGCGTCTAAATGGCTGAATTTTAATGGCCCCATGATCCAAACCATTTTACCAGTATCTGGTCCGGTAGAAATATTATAAACAGAGGCTTGGTACGCTCCTTCTTTATGGTATTTCTGGTTGTGTTTCCTCATATTCTCCCCCAATATCTTCAATTTTGAGTTGTCGGGAAGGAGTAGTATGGTTTCCCACATGGGTGCCTCAGTGTCTTGGGCCTGTATGGTCTGAACTGAACCAAGCAGGAAAACCGCTGCTAATGGTAGTAATAACATTTTTTTAAGCATGATTTTGTGTTTTAGTTAGATTTAATTATTTCTTTCGAAGAACGCCTATGGCTATTATCTTTACAATACATTTAGGACGAAATTGTATTTTTATTGTCCGAAGCTTTACTTTTATTTATCCGTTCTAATGGCGATGTTACCAAAAGACTACAATTCGTTTATACACAGCCTTGAGGCCCCTGAGCCGGACGCTATATGGCCAGAGGCTTTGCGGGCCGTCTGGTATGAGGCTAAGGGAAATTGGATTGCTGCCCACGATATTGCCCAGGAAATGCATTCACCAATAGGCAGCTGGATACATGCTTATTTGCATCGTAAGGAAGGAGATAAGTGGAATGCGGGTTATTGGTATGGCCGGGCAAACCGGGAATACCCCGAAAATTCCTATGAAGAAGAGCTTGAGGAACTAGTAAATTATATCCTAAGATAGCACCTGGTTAGCGTTAATTTTCGGGCGCCAACTCGTTATCAATGTTGCTTATCAGGAGGTCGATCTCCTCATCGCAGCGCAACAGCGCGGTCACCTCCGTCAGCACCGCGTCGCCGCGCTGATGGCCGTGCACATCGTTGACTGATTTGAAATTGTCGATGTCGATGTAGAGCAGAGCGCCGCCGCCCCCTTCCGGTCCCG
>CBDUAW010000321.1:0-3409 GCA_965365215.1 uncultured Eudoraea sp.
GTTTACCCTATGCAATGGTAGGGTTTGGTAGGTTTAAAGACGACAGAGGCTTCCCGGTGGTTAAGCCGCCTTGGGGAACCTTAAATGCTATTGATCTTAACAATGGTGATTATTTGTGGAGCGTCCCTCTGGGTCATGAGCCGGGATTTGAAGATCCTGATATTCCGGTAAGCGGCACGGAAAATTATGGGGGACCCGTAATTACCGCAGGAGGTGTATTATTTATTGCAGCCACAAAGGACGAAATGTTCAGGGCTTTTGATATGAAGTCTGGAAATAAATTGTGGGAAACCAAACTCCCGGCCGGGGGGTATGCAACTCCGGCCACATACCATGTCAATGGGAAACAGTATGTGGTTATAGCCTGTGGAGGTGGAAAAATGGGGACACCCTCCGGGTCCTCATACATTGCTTTTTCCCTGCCGGAGGAATGACTGTAAGTTGTCAGAATAAGATTTTTGAATCTTTAGAAAAACGAACAATAAATACCAAAAAATTAGGCTGTGGAGCGATTCTTTGAAACTAACCTTAAGCATGCTATTGTGAAAAATTTAGTCTTTCTTTTCTTTCATTTTGCTCTGGTAATTACATATGGCCAAAGGGAGCGCGCCAGGGATTATGGAATTGATTTTGGTGTGTTACGTCCCGGGCCACTGAATGCCATAACAGATGTTGCAGGACTGAAGGTAGGTCATGAAACACTGGTAGAAGGTGGCCATATCCGAACAGGGGTAACCGCCATTTTACCACATTCCGGGAACCTTTTTCAGGAAAAAGTTCCAGCTGCAGTATATATTGGAAACGGTTTTGGAAAATTGGCGGGTTATACTCAAATCGAAGAATTAGGGAATTTGGAAACGCCAATAATTTTAACCAATACCCTTAGCGTGCCTATTGCTGTCAATGCTCTCATTAGTTATAGTCTAAACTACCCCGGAAATGAAAATATTCGATCCGTGAATGCTGTTGTTGGCGAAACCAATGATGGATTTCTAAATGATATCAGAGGCAGACATATCAATGAAGAGCATGTAATTGCTGCAATAAACAAAGCTAAAAGCGGAATTGTAAGGGAAGGTAATGTAGGTGCGGGAACAGGTACTATCTGTTTTGGCTTCAAAGGAGGAATTGGCACATCTTCTCGTAAGTTGCCTGCACGTAGTGGTGGTTATACCATAGGAGTACTGGTACAAACCAATTTTGGTGGTCTCCTTCAAATAAATGGGGTTCCGCTTGGAAAGCTAATTGGGAACTATTCGGATGCGTTTAAATATAATGGAGACGGTTCCTGTATGATTGTTATTGCCACTGATGCTCCATTGCAATCCAGAAATTTAAAACGCTTGGCAAAAAGGGCAATGTTAGGATTGGCCAGAACAGGAGGAATAGCTTCCAATGGTAGTGGGGATTATGTAATTGCCTTTTCCACATATGAGGAAAACAGGATACGAATAGGCTTGAAAAGAGATACGAATAATTTTTCAGAAGTAGCAAATAGTGCTATGACCCCCTTATTCCTGGCAGCTGCGGAAGCCACTGAAGAGGCGATAATAAATTCCCTTTTTGCAGCCAATACGATGACCGGAAGAAACGGCCATGTTATTGAAGCCTTACCAATTCAAAAAGTGCTCCCCCTGTTAATAGAAAAATCCCCGGCCTTTAAAAAGAAAGAATAAAAACAATTTTCCTTGTATCTGAATTAGACCAGTATCAACAATAATAGAAGGAGGCCTTAAGTGAAAAACTTAAGGCCTCCTGCCTCACTAACCCCTGTCACCTGGCCTTATTCCTGTCTGGTCAAAGACGTACCAATTCAAGAATTATAAGGCCCAGTAACGCAACCAACAACACTAAACTTAATACGAGATCTACAGGTTTCAATTCCTCAAATCCATGATACATGAAATGGATTATTCCGGTAATAAATAATACTATGACCATAAACATTCTGGGCAAGGTCAATTTGCTTTTTGACTTTTTCATTTTCCTTATTTTATATCCATCCCATACAGTTACTGTACTCATATAATGCCAGTCCTACCCCAACCCAACCAAGGGCCCGGGAGGCAATTTTTCGTATGGCTTTCTTAGCAATAGCCTTTGTGACATTTCCTTTAGCGAACTCTATAATTGCGTCTACCCCAACAGCTTGAATCATGCATTGCACCCAATCGGGTTTTACCTCAGAGATCTCATTAGTTGGACCTACCTGAGCATAAGCCCAGGAGCCAAATAATTCCCCGAAATGAAATGCTGTCTCGTAACGCTCCCCCCTTTCTGCATTTAACAAAATAATACCTGCAAGAATAATCCCGGGAGCATTCACTGAACCAAACTCTGCGGCTATCTCCTGGTCCGTAAGGCCATAGGTATGTAGCAGTTTCCTCCCTTTTTTTGATACTGGCTGCAATACTTCTCGTATTTTTTCCTGCTTGTTAATTAAAGACTTGGCAATATCCCCGCTAAATGCTTTTGATTCAAGGTCCTTTTGAATTTCAGCGGATAAAAATGGTTTCACCTGATCAAAGGAAGACTCAAATTCTTGCAATGCCATTTCCCTCTCTACATTTCTATAGCCATCATCCGGAGATTCTCGCTGACAAGCCTGACTGACAAAGATTAATGCCAGAATCAATATCTTTATGATTACCAATCCTGCTATCCCTTTCCTAATTCCTACCCCACTAGGGTGTTTTCTCTTTCTTTCTTTCATTCTCCATTCCATTTTAAATTCAACACCAGTTAGATTAATTAATCACGGGCAATATACTTGCCTCTTACGCAGGAAGCATGCAGCATATAAAATCCAGTTAACTTTTGAATTTAGTCCAGGGGAGGACTTTACTTTAATGTGGAAACTTCCTTTCGCAGATAAAAACCTGTAACCAGGGTAGCCAGGACATCGGCAATGGGGAAAGATATCCAAACACCGAGTTCACCCAGTAGTGGGGGAAGAATCAGAATTAAAGGGATAAAGAAAAATCCCTGTCGGGTTAAGGTGAGTAACAAGGCTGGAATAGCCTTTCCAACAGCTTGAAAGTACGCAGCACCAATTAATTGGAGAGCAATAATAGGGGTAGCGGCAAAAACCCATCGCATTGCTGCGGGGGTATGTGATAAAACGAAAGTATTTGTAGCAATTTCCTTGGCTGATATATCGGGACGATCGCTCAAAAACAAGCTGGCTATTTCAGTTGGAAACACCATTAGTCCCAAAAACACCAGTGTTGCCACATAGGCAGCGTATTTAATGGCCGTATAAATAGACTTCTTTACTCTGGCGTAATGATGTGCCCCATAGTTGTAGCCTGCAATGGGCAGGAACCCCTGTGTAACGCCAAATACAGGAAACAAGGCAAACATCAGCATTCTGCCAATTATGGCATAAACCGCCACCATTGCTTCGCCT
>CBDUAW010000322.1:0-3397 GCA_965365215.1 uncultured Eudoraea sp.
CCAGAGAGGTGGGCATAATGAGTAGAGACGCATTTAGACTGCCATTCTCCTTTTTGAACTCCTCTACCATGGCAGTAGCTTTTCGAGGCCTTGGGCCCCATTCCCCAATAACTTCAAAGGTATTTTCCCTAACTGCTATGAGCTTAGGTATAGACATGGCACCATTGGTTAAAAACCGTTGCATCAGCTCTGTCTGCTCATCACGCAAAAGAATCCTAAGAGTGATCCCTTCCGCAAGGGTGCTGATTTTGTGCATTACTGGTATTGTTGGCGCTGCATCACCACACCAACTTTCAGTGAGGACCATCCACAATTGTCTTTTCCGTGAATTCCGCAGAACCTTCTCCTGCTCCTGGGTAAAACGCAATGTTTTGTCCCACCTTTTCATTCTTTTGTGGTTTAACCGGGTATAGCTAACCAGTGCTTCTGAAGGGTTTAGCCCGGTAGTTGATGCTTCCTGGGAGAGCTTTTCAACAAGTCTGCGGTATTCCGAATAGGAATAGGCCTCAGGCAAAGCATTTTTAACTAATTCAATAGTGGACAATTCTATCTTATTTTCCAACATAGCGCTTCTTATGCTATAATTTAATTTTTGTGTAGTAGGTAAATTGCACCAGACCTTACAAGGGTCGTTTTTTGATCATCCCGCCGCGAGTATCATTAATACTATTCATTACTATGAAAGCATCCTGATCTATCTTTTCAATTTCGCGATTTAATTTTCTGATTTCTAACCTGGTTATGACGGTGTAAATAACATCGTACTCCTTATGTACCCCATTTTTACCATAACCACCCTGGGCATTGTAGATCGTAAGTCCGCGTCCCATCTTTTCACTAATCACTTTACGGATCGCATCGCTTTTTTCAGAGATAATTGTAACACCGGTATATTCCTCTATGCCGTCCACGACAAAATCGAGCGTTTTAGAAGCCGCCAGATAGGTTAACATTGAGTATAGCGCTGCCTCAACGGATAGTAGATAAGCAGCCGCCAGAAAAATTAGTACGTTAATCAGGATAATAACGTCCCCAATTTTGGTCCCCAATTTGCGACTTAAAAATATAGCCAATACTTCAGTTCCGTCAAGTACTGCACCTCCCCTAATGGAAAGACCTATTCCCGCACCAAGAAAAAATCCTCCAAAGACGGAAACGAGTAACTTGTCCTTGGTTACTTCCGGAAAGGTAATTGTAGCCAAAACAAGGGCTAATCCCAATATAGCGGCAAGGGCCTTTATGGTAAATCCTTTACCTACCACTTTAAACCCCATTGCCAAAAAAGGAATGTTTACCAGGATGATCAATAAATACAGGGGAAGTGAACTTACTTCAGTAACCAAAAGGGATATTCCGGTTACACCACCGTCAATAAACCTGTTGGGAAGCAAGAAACTTTCAAGGCCGAAAGCCGCTGAAAAAATCCCTGTCACAATAAAAAAGAAATCCCCAATTAGCCCTTTCGTTTGATTTTTCAACTTGTTTTCAGTTAAGGTTTCACTCTATTTTTCAAAGATTTTCAGGATTGATAGCCAGACTTTTAAATAATTTGGCCTTAGCCAAATAGTACTTGTTCTGAACCTCGTTCCGTTTCAATTCGGCTTCTATGAGTTTCCCCTCCCGACTATTGATAAGAAATAAGGAGCTTTCGCCAAAACTGAATTTGCGTTCTTCCGCAGATAAAAGGGTATTGTAGTCTGCAACTATATTTCGAATTAAGCGGTTTTGTGTGTCAAAAGAATCCAATTCGGCATAGATAGCAAGTACTTTATTGCGTATTTCCACCTCCGCATTATCGAGCTCAAACTGGGCATCCCTTACTTTGAATTTTGCCAGTTTTAAGTCGCCTCTCTCCTTTCTAAGGAACAAGGGAAATCTGAAATTAATACCTCCCTTGTATTGTTCAGTTACGAAGGAATTCAGGAGTTCAGGACTTTCTGTCAGGAAGTTATACTCCAAATCAATAACCGGTAATAGTCTGTTTGCCTTTAAGCGCTTGTCTACTTGCAGCCCGTTTAATTTATAGCCAAGGGACCTCAACTTCGGATGCGTTTCCAACGTAAAGCTATCCAGCGGTTTCTCAAAGATTTCCAGGGTCTCGTCAATCTCCAGATCCAGGTTGATGTCCGGGATAACCCCATTTTGCAATTCTACGGGGACATTGTTTGAGAGCCAGAGAAAATTTGACAGTTGCAGCGACTTATTCCTAAGCACAACTTTTGCCTGCTCATAGCCTAGGGCTCTATTCTGGACTGCAATCTTGGCCTCTACGGTATCAATGGCAGCGATATCCCCTGCATCGGCAGTTGATTTGATGCCTTGCAGCCTAAGCTGTGCATTTTCCAGAAAATTGGCAAATACCTGGCTGTCCCTGTACGCCTGAAGCCAATCGAAATATGCCTTTGAGGCCTCAAACAGGATGGTATTTATCAATAAGTCCCGGTCTGCTCTACTTTGCTCCCTAAAGAATTTGGCTTTCCTAAGCGTGGCCATTCTATCATTGATCCAGAAACCCTGTGCCACCGGCATTGAAATTCCAGCGCTGTACAAGCCGTCATCCGGCACGGTTTCCGCCGGATTAATAAATGCGCCTTCATTCTGCTCGAAATTCCCCTTGAGTTCAATTCCAAACCAGGTAGGGACTTTGAAGGTTGCATTAAGTCGGTCCCAATACTCGGTTCCCTTAAATTGCTTTCGTTCATAATCCAATTCCAGTTTCGGGTCGAAGCCACCCCGGGCTTTCATCAATTTAGCCTGGCCGATTCCAATTTGCAATTCGGCCTGTTTGGCAATAGGGTGATATTTCTTGACATAGCCCAGGTATTCCCTGAACTTAAGTACAAGTGTATCCTGCCCAAAAGAACTCAGGGGTATCAGGGCAAAAACCAATACCAAATACCTTATCTGTTTCATTTTGAGTTCGATTTCATGCTTGCTGTATTTTCTACAGGCTTATAATAATTAGGAGGGAAGCCGTTTAATTGTCGCCATAGTTCAAACCAAATAGGAACATCTTCCAGAAGAGCCAGGGTATTGGCCCCGGATCCGACGCGGATGTCTTTGGGCCATGGAGCACTTTCAGGATCTGGCGCAATAAGAACTCTATACTTCCCATTATCGCTTATAAAGGTTTCTATAGCCACTACCTCGCCCCCATAGGTCCCAACTGAAACATTGGGCCATCCGCTAAAGATTATGGCAGGCCATCCGTCAAATTGGATCCTTACCTTTTCTTTTGGGTGTATAAGCGGCATGTCTATGGGTTTAACAAAGGTTTCAACAGCCATTTCGTAATCTGCAGGCATAATCCCTACCAACTGCTCCCCTTCCTTGAACGTTTCTCCAACTCCTGCTTTCAGGGCTTTATTTATAAAACCGTTTTGAGGTGCCAGAATAT
>CBDUAW010000323.1:0-3389 GCA_965365215.1 uncultured Eudoraea sp.
ATTTTTGGCCATTCATTCGCGATTCAAGGCGATTTTCTAACTTTTCTAATGCGGGAGTAGCTTCCAGGAATCCAACAATTCCAATAAAGATTATCGCCTGTCTTCTTAGTTCAAATGAAATTTTCCTATCCTGCCACAGCCATTTATAAGCAACTTTTTTAAAGTATCTTGCGGACACTTTTGTTCTGAAAAATTGCGTAACAATAATGTCTGAAAAAAGGGTAAGTATTTTAAAAGCGTTTAAAACCATTATCTGGCCGAGGAGAAATCTAGTGCTGATTGGATTGATCTTAATTGTGATCAGCAAAGCCGCGAGTTTTGTCGCTCCCTTGTCACTCAAATACCTGATGGACGACATCATCCCCAATAAGGACATCCCTTTTCTAAAAATGTTGGTAGCGGTGGTTATCCTTGCTATTTTGATACAGGCAATAACCTCCTTCCTGCTAACCAGAATCCTGAGTGTTCAGGCCCAGTATATGATTTCCGAACTCAGGGCCCAGGTTCAGAATAAAATCCTGTCCCTGCCCATCCGTTTTTTTGACAATACCAAATCAGGGGAGTTGGTATCCAGGATTATGACCGATGTGGAAGGGGTCAGAAATCTGATCGGCACCGGATTGGTGCAATTGGTAGGGGGTAGTATTACCGCTGTAGTAGCGCTTATCCTTTTGCTAAACATCTCCCCCAGCATGACTCTCTTTGCACTGATCCCCTTGGCCATTTTTGCAGTCATTGCTCTAAAAGCTTTTAAAATAATCCGTCCTATCTTCAGAAACAGGGGAAAGATCAATGCAGAAGTTACCGGAAGGCTTACGGAAACCCTGGGAGGAATTCGGGTTATTAAGGGTTTCAATGCAGAAACACAGGAACATAAGGTGTTTAAAGATGGGGTTCACAGGCTTTATCAGAATATTAAAAAAAGTCTTACTGCAACAGCTGTGATGACCAGCAGTTCCACCTTCTTACTCGGCGTAGCAACCACGGGAATCATGGGTTTGGGGGGCTACAAGATCATGATGGAGCAGCTCACAATAGGGGAATTCCTGACCTTTACCTTCCTTTTGGGATTGATGATTGCCCCCATTGTTCAAATGAGCAATATAGGAAGTCAATTAACTGAGGCCCTGGCAGGTCTAGATAGAACAGAGGAACTCATGAATATGGATCCTGAAGCCGATGAGGCCCACAGAACTGATACCCTGGAAGTAATTGAGGGGCATGTAGTTTTCGAGAAGGTTTCCTTCGCCTACGAAAAAGAAAAAGAGGTTCTGCACGATATAAGTTTTCAGGTTAGGCCCGGAACCGTTGTGGCCCTCGTAGGTAGTTCAGGGTCCGGTAAAAGTACCATAGCCGGCCTTGCAGCAAGTTTCCTGAGTCCCGGATCAGGAACGATAACCGTTGACGGACATGATTTATCCAAAATAAAGTTGCAGAGTTATCGCAGGTTCCTCGGAGTGGTCTTACAAGACGATTTCCTATTTGAAGGAACCATCCGGGAGAATATTCTGTTCCCAAGGCCTAACGCTACGGAAGACCAGTTGAAAGCAGCAGTAGCATCAGCCTACGTGGATGAATTTACTGACCGCTTTGATGAAGGTCTGGATACACTTATAGGTGAGCGCGGGATAAAGCTTTCTGGCGGACAAAGACAACGCATTGCCATTGCAAGGGCCATACTTGCAAATCCAAGAATATTAATCCTGGACGAAGCAACTTCAAACCTGGATACAGAAAGCGAAGCCTTAATTCAAAAAAGTCTTGCAGAGCTTACCAAAGGAAGGACCACCTTTGTAATTGCACACCGTTTGAGTACTATTCGGAAAGCAGATCAGATATTAGTTGTTGAAGACGGCAGGATTGCAGAAAGAGGTACTCATGACGAGCTGATAGCAAAAGAAGGTCGTTATTACAACTTATTTACCTACCAGGCGAGAATATAGCGTAACTAATCAACGTTGATTACCTCCTCAATTTGAGGTGCATGTTTCTTTATGGTCATTTCAACCCCACTCTTAAGGGTCATTTGATTAACACTGCAACCAACACAATTTCCCTCAAGTTTCACCTTCACTTGTTTTTCATTTTCAATAGATACCAGGGAAATATCACCTCCATCACTTTGCAGAAAAGGACGGATTTCTGCCAGGGCATTTTCCACCTTATTTCTCAATTCCTCTGAAGTCATACTTATTTCTTTTTTACTGCGGCACAACCCGCCATGGTTGTTATCTTAATTGCTTCTGTAGGGGGTAAACTCTTATTTCGGCTAACCACCTCACTCACAACGTTGCGGGTTAGCGCTTCAAACTCCTTCTCTACCAGGGTGGCTGTTTGCAAAGCAGCAGGCCTTCCTACATCCCCTGCTTCCCTAATACTTTGTACAATGGGTATTTCTCCCAAAAAAGGAACACCAAGATCTTCCGAAAGATGTTTGGCACCTTCCTTACCAAAAATATAGTATTTATTATCCGGAAGTTCTTCAGGTGTAAAATAAGCCATGTTTTCTACTATCCCCAATACCGGTACATTAATGGCCTCTTGCTGGAACATAGCCACCCCTTTTTGGGCATCTGCCAGCGCTATCTTCTGTGGGGTACTTACAACTACGGCACCTGTTACCGGCAGCGATTGCATAATACTCAAATGAATATCGCCGGTTCCTGGTGGAAGGTCTATCAGCATAAAATCGAGTTCATCCCAATGGGCATCAAATATCATCTGGTTTAAAGCTTTTGATGCCATGGGACCTCTCCATATTACGGCCTGATTGGGTTGGGTAAAGAAGCCTATAGACAATAATTTTACTCCATAGTTCTCTATGGGTAGCATTTTGGATTTTCCATCTTGTTCAGTAGCCAGCGGTTTTTGATTGGCCACATCGAACATTATTGGCATGGACGGTCCGTAAATGTCCGCATCTAACAGTCCAACCTTAAAGCCCATTTTTGCGAGGGATACTGCTAAATTTGCTGTTATGGTAGATTTACCTACTCCCCCTTTTCCGGAGGCAACGGCAATAATATTTTTAATTCCGGGAATAGGTTTACCTTTGATCTCATTTACTCTGGGCTTAGCTGGAGCATCTACCTTAATATTGACCGTAATCTTAGCCTTTTCATAGACCTCCCGGTGTATTGCCTTTAAGATCTCTACCTCAGTTTTTTTTCTGGCCTGAAGACTTGGATTATTTATAGTGATATCTACTACCACCTCATCCCCAAAGATCTGGATATTTTTTACGGCACCACTCTCCACCATATTTTGTCCTTCACCTGGAACTGTTATCGCTTCCAGGGCTTTTAATATCTGCTTTTTATCAAATAATGCAGCCATACCTAAGCACTAAATTTAACGTTTATCAATAATGTGTAAAGATACGGCTATTG
>CBDUAW010000324.1:0-3384 GCA_965365215.1 uncultured Eudoraea sp.
TCAGTAGACAACCCTTTAAGTACAAAACAGTTATCTGATGCTGTTAATTCCTTTGAAAACAATGCCCTCAAGGAAAAATTTAGATTGCAGAATTATGGTTTTAGTGATGTCCTGGTTACCACAGATTCTGCAAACAGCAACAGGGGAATAACCAATATTTCTGAAGCCCTAAATAGTTTGAATGAAATATATGATAAGGAAGATGCCATAGTCGTTTTGCTGTCCGATGGCAACCAGACGTTTGGTACTGATTATGCATTTGTGGGAAACCGACTCAATTACCCTGTTTTTCCTATTGTTCTTGGGGACACCACAAAGTACGAAGACCTTAGGATAGACCAGGTAAACCTGAATAAATACGCCTTTTTGAACAATAAATTTCCTGTGGAAACCCTCCTCTCATATCAGGGAGAAGATCCGGTTAGCCGCCGGTTCAGAATCTTTATGGACTCCCGTGAGGTTCACAGTGAAATGGTGTTTTTTGGTGCTTCAAACAATAGTAAAACCCTGAGTATAGCTGTTGATGCCGCCGCTGTTGGTGTTAAGAAGATTAGGGTAGAGATCAGTGCTCTGCAAGACGAACGAAATACGAATAACAACAGTAAAATAGAGGTTATTGAGATCATTGATGAAAAAACAAATATCGCAATAGTTGCAGATGTTCTCCATCCGGACATTGGAGCCCTGACTAAATCTATTGAAGCAAATGAGCAACGATCTGTTGAAGTAATATCACCAGTGGCTGCCAGGGCAATGCTAGAGGATGTTGATCTGTTTCTTCTGTATCAGCCTACTTCCCGCTTCAGGAGTATTTATGAGTTTATGGATCAGAAAAGGGTTAACCGATTTACTATCACAGGCCCAAAAACGGATTGGAATTTCCTTAATAATGTTCAAAATACCTTTGAAAAGAATTACGCTGACTTGTCCGAAGAAATTGTTCCCATTCTCAATTCGGGCTTTTCCACTTTTTCTCTAGACGGTTTCCAACCTACTGATTTTCCTCCTCTTGAAGGGATTTTGGGCGATATCCTGATTCCCCAGGCGTTTGAAACCATTTTGGGTCAGCAACTCAGGGGGGTAGACCTTGGGGAACCCCTGCTTGCGATCACCAATAAGGATCAGGTACGTGAAGCTGTACTGTTTGGAGAAAATATCTGGAAATGGAGGTCACAGGCATACAGGAACGATCAAAACTTCGACAGTTTCGACAACCTCCTCGGTAAAATCCTTCTCTACCTTTCCTCAGATACAGCGAAAGACAGGCTTAGTCTGGATTATGAGAACAGTTATCAGGGTTCAGAAAACACAAGAATTAGGGCGTCTTACTTTGACCAGACCTTTGTTTTTGACCGTAATGCCAATCTTTCTATACACCTGCGAAGCATAAATGGTGATTTTTCAAGAAAAGCACCTTTACTGCTAAAGGGCAGTTATTATGAAGCGGATCTCAGCGACCTTCCACCGGGAGATTATAGTTTTACCGTAAGCGTTGCTTCCGATCAAATCACGAGAAGTGGATCATTTTCCATTATGGATTTCGACGTTGAACAACAATTGCTTTCCAGTGATGCCGCTAAATTAAAAAGCCTTGCCGAGATAAGCGGCGGCAAACTGTACTACCCGGCCCAAACAGACAGTCTTATTGCTGGATTAATGTCGGAAAGAGCATTTCTACCAAGGCAGATAAGCAAACTAAATGTCGTATCTTTGATAGATTTTAAAATTGTTCTGTTCCTTATTGCGATGGCATTGGCAGCAGAGTGGTTTATCAGAAAATATAACGGACTTATTTAAAAAATTCTACAATGGACAGATTACCAAAAATTGCACTGCCGGCAGTGTTTATCTTTATCATATTAGTGATTGTTATCTCAAAGTCGGCCATAACCATAGGTTCTGGAGAGGCGGGAGTACTGTATAGAACTTTTGGCGACGGGGTAGTAACGGATGAACCCCCGCTAGGAGAAGGCTTTCATCTTGTAGCACCCTGGAATAAGGTTTATGTATATGAAGTTAGACGACAGGAGATATTCGAAAAAATGAAGGTGCTTTCCTCTAACGGACTGGATATTCAACTCGATGCCTCGGCCTGGTATATGCCTAACTATAACGATTTGGGAAACTTACACCAGAAAATTGGCGAGAACTATCTGCAGCGAATTCTATTACCCACCATTCGTTCTGCCGCCAGAAGCGTGGTAGGCCGGTACACCCCCGAACAACTCTACTCCAGCAAGCGGGATGCTATACAAGCTGAAATTTTTGAAGAAACTAAAAAAATTGTTCAGGATCAGTACATCGTGTTGGATGATATTCTGGTACGCGATGTAACCCTGCCCTCTACTATCAAGGATGCCATAGAACGAAAGCTAAAGCAGGAGCAGGAGTCACTTGAATACGAATTCCGTTTGGTTACAGCCGATAAAGAAGCGCAAAGACAGCGTATTGAAGCTCAGGGAAAGGCAGACGCCAACCGAATTTTAAGCGCATCTTTAACTGATAAGATTTTGCAGGATAAGGGTATTGAAGCCACACTAAAACTGGCAGAGTCTCCTAATGCTAAAATAGTAGTTGTAGGTTCTGGTGATGACGGATTACCCCTGATTTTAGGAAATAATTAGGGTCTTAATTTTTGGAAGAATAGAAAATAATTCTAATTTTACGGCCTAATGAAAAATAAAAATACACATCATCATTTCTATTCTTGCGCTCAGGCGAGGTAGGAATATTATGTTGTATTTCAACAATATCACAACCCGTTTGAGCTATCAAGCGGGTTTTTTATTTGAACAAAAATCAGAGCAACAAAAAAGAAAATGTCAAAAATCAAGATTGCAATTCAGAAGTCGGGCAGACTAAACGAGGACTCCCTGAAAATCCTAAAAGACTGTGGAATCTCCATTGACAATGGTAAAGATCAACTTAAGGCATCGGCCAGAAATTTCCCCATGGAAGTATTCTACCTGAGAAATGGGGATATTCCGCAATATTTAAAGGATGGAGTAGTGGATATTGCGATAATAGGGGAAAATGTACTCATAGAAAAAGGCCAGGAGATTGAGCGAGTGGAATCTCTGGGCTTTTCCAAATGCAGGGTATCCTTAGCCGTACCTAAAGGACAGGCTTATGAAGATATCAATGACCTTGAAGGCAAAAGAATTGCCACCTCTTATCCCAATACGGTAAAACAATACTTAAACGAAAAAGGAGTCGCTTCGGAATTGCACATCATCAATGGGTCTGTCGAAATTGCACCAAATATTGGTTTGGCTAACGCCATATGTGATATAGTTTCGAGCGGCAGTACCCTTTTTAAAAATAACCTCAAGGAAGTTGAAGTGATTTTAAACGATCGCAGAGCCTTTGATGCGGAGATCATTG
>CBDUAW010000325.1:0-3381 GCA_965365215.1 uncultured Eudoraea sp.
GGGCTTTATGTGGACTTCCAGGAAAAACAAGCTGCAATTACCGAAGGGCAGTTTACTGCCTGGTATAAAGAAGATGAACTTATAGGTTCAGGTGTCATCAGTTAAAAGCCTAAAGGCTTATTCAGATATGCAAAATAGGATAACAAAACTTTTCGGGATAGAATATCCCATTATCCAGGCCGGAATGGTCTGGGCCAGTGGCTGGAGGCTTGCTTCAGCAGTTGCCAATGCCGGCGGACTTGGGTTGCTGGGAGCAGGTAGTATGTACCCAGAAGTGCTCAAGGAACATATAATGAAATGCAAGCAGGCCACAACGAAACCATTCGGAGTAAATGTTCCCATGCTCTATCCGGATATAGATCAGTTGATGAAGATCATCGTTGATGAGCAGGTGAAAATCGTTTTTACGTCTGCTGGTAATCCAAAGACCTGGACTAGTTACCTCAAAGAGAAAGGTATTACTGTGGTCCATGTGGTTAGTAGTGTGCGTTTTGCTCAAAAAGCCGAAGAAGCAGGTGTGGATGCAATTGTTGCTGAAGGTTTTGAAGCAGGAGGACATAATGGCCGAAATGAGACCACGACTTTAACTCTTATTCCCGCGGTAAAGGAACAGATTAAAGTACCCCTTATTGCTGCCGGGGGCATTGCAACCGGAAGGGCGATGCTCGCTGCCATGGTTTTGGGAGCCGATGGGGTACAGGTTGGGAGCAGATTTGTAGCTAGCCATGAAGCTTCATCCCATATAGATTTTAAGGAAAAAGTAGTGGCTGCCAAAGAAGGCGATACACAACTTACCCTTAAGGAACTTGCCCCGGTACGGTTGCTAAAAAATAAATTCTTTCACGATGTCCAGGAGGCCTATGCAAAAGGTGCAGGAGTTGAAGAACTGAGGAAGCTTTTGGGGAGAGCAAGGGCCAAAAGAGGTATGTTTGAGGGAGACATGGAAGAGGGGGAGCTCGAAATTGGACAGGTTGCCTCACTTATACACGAAATTAAACCAGCAGCAGAAATCATGATCGATTTGATACGGGAATTTGAACAGGCCAAAAAGGAAATCCCAGGCTACTAATTGTACTGAATTTATTCGATTAATATATAAACATCTTCAACTAAACGTTGTATTTCTTCATCCTTAGTTCCGTCATAGATGCCGCGGATCTGTTTTTGCTTATCAACCAGAATAAAATTTGAAGTATGGATAAAATCCTGCAGCGCCCCATCTCCCTCATCTGAAACTGCGAAGTAGCTCCTGCGAGCTAATTGATATATGTGCTTTTTGTCTCCGGTGGTAATATTCCATTTATCCATCAATGCGCCATGCCTTTCTGAATATCGTGCCAGTACAGGAATGCTGTCGTATTCAGGAGTAACAGAAATGGAAAGTAATTTAAAATCTGCCTGCTCTGCAAATTCGGTCTGAAGCAATTCCATGTTGTCAGACATAATTGGGCAAATTGTGGGACAGCGGGTAAAGAAAAAATCGACCACATATATCATTTGGTCATAATCCTTCTGTGATACTCTTTCTCCGTATTGGTTAAGGAGTTCAAAGTCCAGAACCCTGTGCCCACTCTGCTGTGTTTGAAGGCCAAGGTCTACCAATTCAGGATTCAGATCAGCTGGATTATAGACCGGGAGATCTCGCCTTATTGGGAAATATTTAAAAAGGAATATCACCACAATTATGAATATCGTGATGATGGTAATTCCTGCCCATTTATGCTTCCGTATAAAATTCAATTTATTTACAGACCAGAATTGCTGATTTCAATATCGGAGTTTGCCCAGGCTTTTTTGTACTCGGCCATAATTGCTCTGGCTTCTTCTACTTTGCCCTGTGCTTCCAGGGACCGGTGCAATCCTATTAAGGACCATCCGTTTTGGCGAAGGACTTCCAGATCTTCCCTGTAAATTTTTTCGGCTGCTTCAAATTGTCCGGCGTCTATCAAGACTGCTCCCAAATTCTGCCTGGTAGGAATGTGCCAGGCCGCGGGTTCCGTATAGGTAAGTCGATCTTCGAGCACCACTGCTTTTTGAAGGTGTTCAATGGCTTCCATAGTTCGCCCCTCCAGGGCTGCTAATTCTCCTGCAACCACCTCGTAGGCAATCCCGGCAATCACTGAGGAGGCATTATTAGCGGTAGCTACAAGTTCCTGCAAATCCGGATCATCTTTAAGTGCTTCAATTGCTTCTAATTCTTCTCTTGCCTCTTTTGGATTATTTTTTCTTATAAAGGCAATACCTCTGGCATAGTGTCGCATTAATTTGAGATGTTTTATTTCAGGATTGGGACTTGGGATGGTAAGAATATCATTCCATTTACCAAATCTTGTATAAGCCAGGAGCGGGGTAGAGGCAAAATCCTGTAAAAAGGGAAGCGTTTGTAATTCTCCTGTAGGCACTTTTTCAGCCGTCTTTTTCGCCGCTTCTATCGCAATTTCACTATTACCCAGTAGGCTGGAAGCAGACCACAAAAAGTGAATGTTATGCGGATAGTACCCTAAAGGATAAAGTCCTTGAGAATAGCATTGGGATATATAGTCTTCATCCGCAAGGATAGCAGCCTGATTGGTCTTTACCGCATCCAGATACCGCCCAACCCTTATGTAGATATGAGAGGGCATATGAACTATATGGCCGGCCCCGGGCATTAAGGAAGCTAATCTGTCCGCACTGGGAACCGCAAGGTCTGGTTTTGGCAATTCTACCATGTGGATATAGTAATGATGTGCCCCGGGATTATCAGGATTGAGTGCAATTGCTTTTTCCAAAGCCGCTTTTGCTTCCGAAATATTAGGAGATGGGTTCCCGTCCTTATCCCAGTAATTCCAGGGAACAGTATTCATTACCGATGCCGCATAAAGGGTTTGAATATGATCATCTTTCGGAAAAGACTTTACTACCTTTTCCATTGCTTTCATATAGGCCATATTTAGCTCTTCTACATTTTTTTCGAGGTCCTCACTGTATCTGGAAGTTAGGGCCTGGATTAAGGCCTGCTCTTTTGGGGAAGCGTTCCCCGCAAGTTGTATTGCCTTTGCCAGTGCCTTATTGTAATTTTTCTTTCGCTCCTCATCCGGTAAGGGATCGTTGATATTAGGTCCCAATGCGTATGCCTGACCCCAATAAGGCATGGCTGTCTCAGGATCTAAGCGAGCCGCTTCCATAAAGGATCTGTGCGCTTCAGCATGATTAAAGGCATAAGTTAACTTGAGCCCCTGGTCAAAGAATACCTGGGCCTTCTCGTTTTTAGTCGTAATGGGAAAATGAAGATCACCAAGATTTTCAAATAGAGGTGAGATCTGCTGTGTAGTATCCACATCATTGAGTAAATACTTGGCAACAGTACATTTTATAGAGTAAAAGGAGGCCTTGGCTTTG
>CBDUAW010000326.1:0-3373 GCA_965365215.1 uncultured Eudoraea sp.
CCCAGCGGGTGTATAACAATCACCAATGGCCCAATCCCATTGTGGTGAAGCTGGAGCAGGTGGAAGCAGCCATGAAGCCGGCAAAGTTTGTCACCCTGGGAGCAGAAGTACTTGGAGAGAGGAAGGTGAAGTTTTCAGCGGAGATTAAGGATTCCGGACAGGGTGAAAGTTATGAACTTTGCTTTGATTTTCGTCCCCGCGTAAGTTCGCTGGATAAGGGCGCCGTGCCAGAATGGAAACGATCCGGATCCATTTCCATCCGGGGAATAGGAAACTTCTCCATAGAAGTAGCGGATGAACTCTTTCAGGGAATGGTCCGCAAAGAGGCAGAAGCAGGAGGCATGGTAAATGCTTCCGCAGCCCAGGCAGGGATTGAGTTCAGAGCCGTAGTTATCCAGGATGGACTGGAGATACCGGGGAACAAAATGAATCTGAATAACTAATTCTATCCGTGTTTTCAGCTAGTTATTCAGGACTCCATCCCCGAGAAATCCCCTGAACTTTTCGGGATAAAATACCTCATTAGAAACTAGGTAACATTAGTTTATTCAAATTCCCAGGTGGCCGGCGTAAATATAAAATCCCCGTCCTTGATCTCGGCCATAAAGATCCGGCCCACATCGTTCCAGGTGGCGTCGAACAGGATTTCTCCCGTGATTCCCTGGTAGGATTTCAGATCGGTCAGTTCATCCCGGATCAGGGTTTTGTTCAGCCCCACCTTCCGGATGGCATCAATGGTGATGTTCATGCCATCGTAGGCATGTGCTGCAAATACATCGGGTTCAATCCCAAACCTTTCCTTGTAATCCTTTTGAAATTGTTTGAGTTCGGGAATATCGGCCTTGGGATTGTACTGGCAGGTGGTGATAATCCCTTCCGCATTTTTCCCTGCGGTTTCTACAAACAGCGGATTCACACACCGGTCGGATGCATATACCGGGTAATCCATACCCAACTCCCGCATCCGGTTCAGGATCAGCCCCATCTCCAGGGCATTTCCCCAGAGCACAACCGCATCCGGATTGGAATTTTTTACCCGTTCTAATTGCGCATCAAAATCAGTCTCGCCGTCCTCGTAACGTACTTCCAGCACAATGGGATGCCCCACCCGGACAGCCGCATCCCTGAATTCCATAACTCCAACCCGTCCGTAACGGTTATTGGCCCTGAGCACAGCCACCCGGCTTAATCCTTCCACGTTATAGATGCGATGAACAAGGGCATAGGAACTTTGCCTGTCGTCTGAAATACAGCGCACCACCCAGGGAATATTGGTCTCGGTAAAGGTGGGATCGGGATCACTGGTGTTCATCCACGGAATCTCCAGCTTCAAGGCCACGCGGATGCCCACGTGGGAATTGATGTCGTCAATGGTCCCTAATATGGCCCATACCCCTTCATCTCCCATTTTCACAATTTCATTGGCTGCCGCTCCCCACAGTCCCACGTCATTGTGGGCAAGAATGGTAAAGGGAAGGCCCTTATAGCCTCCCCGGGCATTGGCTTCCTCCACAGCCAGGGTAGCACCCTGAAGTAACTGTTTCCCCTGGGGAACAAGTACATTTCCTTCCAGCGGAGCAAGTATTCCAATTTTCACCTCACTCAGACCTGCGGGTTCCGGTTTTTCACGACCCGCGCCCGTAAAAGCCTGGGGCTCCAGAAAGTGCCATTTATAGGCATCCTGGAAGCTTTTATAAGGGATGATCTTGTCCGGCGTATTGCCATAATTTTCTTCCTTTTCCTGGTACTGACCTGCTGCCGGTTGAAGAGAAAGGTTTACCAGCATTGTCGCAGACACCAGTACCACAATCAAGTTATTCGTACGTATATTTTTCATACCTGTAGTTTTTGTCACCACTCAGTCTCCGCCTGAAATAGGTTGACCAAAAAAGGTCAATCTAAAATGAAACACACGGTATTTATTCCAGAACTAAAAGAAAAGCAAAGTAGGTATTTTTCAGAAGACTTTAAAAGGAAAAGAGTAAGAGAACTTGAAAAGAATTTAGTTTGCATTGCAGATATTTGTAAAGTCCATCAAGTAAGTAGAACTTCGGTATATCGTTGGATTTATAAATATTCGACTATGGCAAAGCAAGGAACAAGACAAGTAATTGAATCAAAGAGTGATACGAAGAAGATTCAAATTCTGGAGGAACGTATCAAGGAACTTGAAAGGGCATTAGGCCAAAAGCAAATGATGATTGATATCAAGGACAAGATGATCGAGATAGCGGAGGATACCTATGATATTGATATCAAAAAAAAATTGGCTTCCAAAGCCTCATCTGGTTCAAGTACAACAAAGAAAAGCACCGACACAAAATGAAGGATCTTATTTCAGCCTTTGGCATGAGTAGGCAGAACTTCTATCAGCGTCTGGCCAGGCTTAATCTTCGGTCAGAGGAAGAGGAACAGATGGTTTACTTGGTGCACCAGGTACGAAAGGATCATCCTCGTATGTCGGCCAGGACCATGTATAGGATGATTCAGCCTCAGACTATTGGGAGGGATAAGTTTGAGCAATTATGCATGGAAAATGGATTTCGGGTAAAGAAACAGAAGAACTATCGTGTAACTACAAATAGCAACGGAGTGGTCAGATTCCCTAATCTAATCCAGGATATGGAAGTTACAGCTGTAAACCAGGTTTTTGTGAGTGATATAACCTATTACGAACTGAATGGACGGTTTTACTATCTTACGTTCATTATGGACCTGTATAACAGGGAGATAGTTGGAGCATCAGAGAGTGACAATTTGCGAACTGAGAATACAACGATTCCCGCTTTAAGGCAACTGATCAGAAGACGGGGAAGTCAAAATCTAGAAGATGCTATATTTCATTCTGATGGAGGAGGTCAGTATTATTGCAAAGAGTTCAAGGCAATTACAGATAAGTTAAAAATGCGTAACTCCATGACTCAGGAAAAAGTCAATGAAAATCCTCATGCTGAGAGACTTAATGGCGTAATAAAGAATGACTATCTTTATCCTTATGGACCCAATGACCGCCCAACTTTAAAGAAGGATTTAAAGAAAGCCGTTCGGATGTATAACAACGAAAAACCACACAGTTCTTTAAATAACTTAACACCTGTTCAGTTTAGAAAAAAAAATGCTGTTGATAACGAGAATATCTCTTCAAGATATTTCCCGTTTCCAACAGCACATCATCATCATCATATTAATAAGAGAGAAAGAAAAACAATGTCAAATTAAGTCAACCTTATTCAGGCATTGACTAGTCACCAATCACCAGTCACCAATCACCAGTCACCAATCACCAATCACCAGTCACCAATCACCAGTCACCAGTCACCAGTCACCAGTCACCATTATCCATTAAAACCACCCATCCTGGAATAATTTTCCT
>CBDUAW010000327.1:0-3372 GCA_965365215.1 uncultured Eudoraea sp.
GGGGTTGGTGTACTCTTCCCGTAATAGGTTCAAAATCATGGATGCTGAAGCCATAGGGATAATTATATCCGTCCCAGCCTACAACATCGAAGGGGTGCGACGCATAATTGAGATGGTGTAACTGTCCCTGCTTTTTAACTTTAATGAGGAATTCCCCTTTTTCGTCGTATGTTTTCAGGTTTTCGGGTAGTTTAAAGTCCCTTTCACAGAAAGGGGAGTGTTCCAGGTGTTGCCCGAACCAATTGCGATATCGTTTTGGAGTGTAAATAGGGTGATAGGATTCTGTAATCAAAAGCCGGTTCTCCTCTGAATTGAAATCGATCTGATATATCATCCCCCTGGGGATTAGCAGATAATCTCCATATTCAAAAGGAATTTCACCCAACATGGTTTTTAAAGTTCCGCTCCCCTTATGCACAAAGAGTAATTCATCCGCATCTGCGTTTTTATAAAAGTATTCGGTCATTGATTTCCTTGGCGCAGCTAAACCAACATGTACATCACTGTTGAACAAGACAACTTTCCTGCTCTCCAGATAATCATCTTCAGCAGGGACTTCAAGTCCCTTAAGCAGTCTCGATTTCATATTGTAGGCCACAGCCGCCTTGGGCGAGACATCTATTATTTCCTTCACCTCCCTTACCATAGTTGGCCGGTAAAGGTGATACATCAAAGAAGACATCCCATCGAAGCCTATTGTACCGAATAACTGTTCGTAGTGTAGTGTTCCGTCTTTCTTCTTAAAAATGGTATGTCTTTTATGGGGAATTGTTCCTAATTTATGGTATAAGGGCATGCTTTCTATGAATTACATTACATCTTATAAAATTAAGACAATTAGAAATGATCTTAAAGCTTTGGAGTTAAAATATACAATTTTTGGAGGGGTAAGACTTGGGTATACCTACCATAAAAAAAGCCTCCCAAAATGGAAAGCCTTTCATTGGTTATTCCCTTAGCTATAATGGCTTTGGGTTTAACAACTTGGCATCGAACTTAGCCGATACCCAACACAACGTGCCAAAGATAAAAAAGCTTTTTGAGAAAGCCCTATGTTTAACCGGGAATTATGATTTGGGCTTAAAGGGTCTTACGATCAATCGGGCAGCTTTATCGTAATTGATATAGTTATAGACCCAATTAAAAAACACTATAACCCGATTTCGAAACCCTCCAAGGGCCATAAGATGTACAAACATCCAGATGAACCAGGCGAAAAAACCGGAGAATTTGAATTTTTTTAAATCAACCACCGCCTTGTTCCGGCCAATAGTGGCCATTGTACCCTTATCCTTATAAACAAAAGGTTTCAAAGGCTTGCCCCGCAAGGTCCTATCCAGATTAGCTGCCAATAGTGTTCCCTGCTGAATTGCAGGTTGAGCCACCTGCGGATGTCCTTCAGGAAATTGGGGTGTTTGCATATAAGCTATGTCTCCAATGGCGTAGATTTCGGGGTAGCCCTGCAGTTGGTTGTACCTGTTAACACAAAGTCTGTTTTGCCTGGTCATTTGGATATCCGCAGGTAACCCTTCAATGAGGGCACCTGTAACTCCTGCTGTCCAGATACAGGTTTCAGTGCGCATGCTAAGCCCGGAAGTTGTTGTTAAGGCTTTGCCATCATATTGGCTCACCCTGGCGTTTAAATGAACCTTTACCCCAAGGTTTTTTAAAAATTTCAGGGCCTTGGAAGAAGCGTTTTCACTCATAAGCGGCAGTACACGCTCTGATCCTTCAAATAGATTAATTTGCATTTCCTCAATATTGAGATGTTTGTAATCTTTGGGAAATACATGCCTCTTTAATTCGGCAAATGCCCCGGCAAGCTCTACTCCCGTTGGGCCGGCTCCAATAATGGTGAAATTCAGCAAGGACATGCGGTCGTCCGGCTTTTCACAATTATCGGCTTTTTCAAAATTTTGCAGGGTTAAACTCCTTATATTCAAAGCCTGCGGGACACTTTTCATGGGCATTGTATGGGTAGCAATGCTGGTATTGCCGAAGTAATTGGTCCTTGTCCCGGTTGCAATTACCGCGAAATCATAGGTAATTGTACCAATATCCGTAAAGATTTGCTTCGTTTCAGGATTAATCCTTTCTACTTCAGCCAAACGAAAATGAAAATTCTTGAGTCGTTTTAATATTTTCCGAAGAGGATACGCAATAGAATCCGGCTCCAGGCCGCCTGTGGAAACCTGATACAATAGCGGTTGAAATGCGTGGTAATTGTACCGGTCTATCAGTACTACCTGAAGCTTTAATTTACCCAATCTCTTGGCCAGTGAGATTCCTGCAAAACCCCCTCCTATTATAACGATTCGCTTCTTTTCCGTTTCAGGTAAGTTCATGGATTTTTTTACAAATCTACATATTCATTTACCATTCCATTAACATCCAAAATGAAGAATAATAAATAAATTGCTCATAAAAAATGCAAAACTCTGCTATGTTTTGGGTGGGCGCCACCACTGTTTTGTTAATTATGGTGACCATAATGGTGACGATGAACTTTCCTTTTAACTGGGTATTTTATGTCACGGTCCTTGGACAGGTTATGATTGTCTACATGGTATATAAGGTCTTAACGGATAATTACACTACAGAAAAGACCTTTGAAGACTTCTACGAAGATGTCCCCATGCGGGAATAATCACAAATATTGACCAGATTGGAGTTGGGATACAAGTCTTACTCCACTAATCCGATAAGACCAGTAAAGGTACTTTGGTGTGGAATGCCACACGTTTTACCACAGGTTCACGGATGAGTTCTTCGAGAAAACCATGACGATAATTTACCATTGCCAGAAGATCTATGGAGTTTTCTTCGAGGAAGTGTTCCAGAACATCCGATTTGCTCGCGAAATAGGGCATGCTATGCATTTTTGATTGTAAAGGTCCCAAATAATTCAGCAAGACCTCCATATTGGCCTGTTGAAATTTGTCGAGCTTCTCATCTTCCTGAATATGTACAATATGAACAGATGAGTCAAAACTTTTTGCCAGGTTTAATAGTGGGTCAAGAACCCGAGGGTTAAAGCTCCTTTTAAAATCGGTTGCGAAAGCAATTTGTTCCGGAATCCGGATATCGTATTCTTTGGGAACGGTAATTACCGGGCAGTCTTTGCTCCCTTTAATTATCCTTACGGAGTTACTACCCATAAAAACCTCATCAATTCCAGTTGCTCCCTTTGTTCCGGTAATGATATAATCAATTCCTTCATTCTCTACAACCTCCTTTATGGCTTCTGTTAAGATACTAAAGGAAGATATTGTTTTAAGCACTAAAATGCCATTAAAAGGTACATTAAAATATAGCCAACATGTTAACCATCATCTATAGGTTTTAGCCACAGGTGCAACAAACGTTAAAAAA
>CBDUAW010000328.1:0-3370 GCA_965365215.1 uncultured Eudoraea sp.
AAAGGGAATTAAAAACCCTTGAAGGGAAAAACCTGAACGCTGAGAAGAAAGCCAGACGGGAAGCCCTGGAATTGACTCTGAATAAGATTAAAACTCAGGAAGGGATCTATATGCAGCCTATGTTGGCGGCACAATGGTCTTACCTATATTCCATGATGAACCAGGCCGACCAGGTACCGGGGAAAGATGCCCTGAACCGCTATACTGAGCTTGCAGGGGAAACACAAGCGTTGCAGAGAAGCCTGGATTGATAATTGATATAATACTTAATTTCTGAAGGCATTTATTAACGCAAAAGCATACGCCCTTGCTGTTCATAACCCCGTTAACAACTTCCTGTTTACGGGACTTTTGGCCGTATCACAAATACCTCCCTTTAATAAAACTTCTCGTGATGAACCAAAGATCTGCCGATCTGCTGCGCTTCCGACCTGAAATTCCCAATGCAAAAGTGACCCCTGAAATGAGCTTCGACGAGCAATTTCAGAATGCCACCTTGCGGCCAATAATCAAATTTCAGAATGCGCTCTTACTCGCTGCCTTCCGTAATTATATCAGTAAACACAAGAATGGCTTTTACGAGCTTACGCTCGAAAACCGCCTTAGTTTTATTGATAATGCCGTCCATAAAGACATAAAGTTCAGAAATTCCCTGAAAGGAATGATCATAGGGCAATTTACCCTGGAGGAATATGAAACCTATATCACCAATTCTTCTGCCCTCAACAAGAGGATGATGAATATGGTTATTGAGCGTCTTAAAGATCAGGTCCAGGTTTTTCAGACCCCTGTCCTAATCTAGGAGCGACTCCCCGTTGAGGTTGGTGGTAAGTATATCGCTCATGAGGTCAAAATATGGCCTGATGGCCTTAAAAGAATTGTCTACCACCTCCAGGAAATCCGGGGAAGTAACTTCCTTGTCTGAAAAATTCCTCACAAAAATAAAGGCCTTTTTACGGATCAGGTCTATATTGGGATGGGTCTTGTCAAATCCCTTTGGCGCGGTTTTAACCTCGTCTCCCTCCAATTCACCCCATATCTTTTTAAAAGAAGCATTTCCTGTTACTTTCCTGAACTCAGCGGCATCTTCTTCCAATTCCTTACGGATCCTCAAAAGATCATCCTTGTTAGGTTCCCAGAACCCACCTGCGATAAAAGATTCCCCCGGCCGAATCCGCAGGTAATACCCTCCCCTTCTGGCGGCACCTGCCCTGGAATAAGAACCTGCAAAATGTGGTTTGTAAGGGGTTTTATCAGCAGAAAACCGAACATCCCTGTAGATCCGGAACATCTTGTGCTTGTCTATTTCATCATGGGCCTTCAAGGCCTCCATTAAAGCCTTATAAAATTCCTTTGCCTCTGTTTCTACTGCTTTAAATTCCTTCTTATGCTCCGCAAACCATTCCCGGTTGTTGTTTTTTTTCAATTGAGACAAGAAGTTCATTACTTCTTTTGTAATTAAAGGAGTTGCCATACGACCTAATTTTAAGCTAAAGTTAACCATTTTAAAGAATGGTCTTTTTATTTAATCCTTAATTTTGATACTATAGCAATGACCGAAATGAGTAAGGAAAACATCATACAGAAAATAAAGGAAAACAAAAAACAGCCTAATCTTAGGTATCGTCTAAAAAGAGAGGTGGAGGCTTTTACAGATCTCTTGTTTCTAACCCTATTTGATATTGAAACCCCGGTAACAGAAAATATTTCCCGGTTGGAAGTCCAATTTGATGAACTGGTAAACCTAGCCTGTTGGAATATTGAAAAACCCTGCAGCAAGATCTGGGAAAATTACCTGGAACAATTACCGGGGGTGCTCGAAAAATTAAATATGGATGCCGAGGCCATTGCAAATTGTGATCCCGCTTCGCTTTCTATTGAGGAGGTCTATATGGCCTATCCCGGATTTTATGCAATTGCTATCTACCGACTGGCACATGAGTTATACGAAAAAGGGTTTCCACTGGTTCCCAGATTAATGACAGAATATGCTCACCGGCAAACCGGGGTGGATATTAACCCGGGAGCACAGATTGGAGATTCCTTCTTTATAGACCATGCCACCGGGGTGGTTATAGGAGAAACCGCTGTTATCAAAAACAATGTTAAACTCTACCAGGGGGTAACCCTCGGGGCCTTGTATGTTGCAAAAAATCTGCAGAAAACCAAACGGCATCCTACCATTGAGGATAATGTCACTATTTATGCCAATGCTACGATCCTGGGCGGAAATACTGTAATTGGAGAAAATAGCATCATAGGGGGAAATGCCTGGGTCACTTCCTCTGTACCCGCTAATTCTACGGTTTTTCACAATCCGGAAATCAAAATAAAAACACAGGCCAATGTCTGAAAGTATTCTGGAGCTAATCGGTAATACCCCAATGGTGAAATCCAGGGTGTTGAACAAGAACGGCAAGGTAGCACTTTACTTCAAATTGGAGGGGCATAATCCGGGTGGCAGTGTAAAGGACCGTGCGGCCTTTTATATGATCAAGAACGGCTTGGAACGGGGAGAGATCAATAAAAAGTCAAAACTCATTGAAGCCACCAGTGGCAATACAGGGATTGCCCTGGCCATGATAGCGGGTATCTACAAGTTGAATATTGAGCTGGTAATGCCCGAAAATGCCACAAAAGAACGTGTTCAGACCATGAGGGCATATGGAGCTAGGGTAACTCTTACCCCCTCTGATATTGGGATAGAAGGCGCCAGAGACTATGCCGAGAGCAAAGTAAAAAAAGAAGGTTTTCAGATGCTAAACCAATTTGGAAACCCGGATAACTGGAAGGCACATTTTAATACCACAGGTCCTGAAATTTGGCGCGATACCGGTGGAGAAGTTACCCATTTTGTCTCTTCTATGGGAACCACGGGCACCATCATGGGGACATCAACATTTCTCAAATCCCAAAACCCGGCAGTGCAAATTGTTGGAGTTCAACCCACAGATGGCTCCAGTATCCCGGGAATACGCAAATGGCCGGAAGAATACCTCCCCAAGATCTTTGATCCTGCCAAAGTAGATCATATCATGGAAGTTAGCGAAGCAGAAGCGACTACCATGGCAAAGCGTCTGGCAAAGGAAGAAGGCATATTTTCCGGGATGAGCAGTGGTGGAGCGGCTACTGCGGCGTTAAAGCTGGCAGAAAACCTTAATGAGGGCGTTGTGGTTTCTATTGTGTGCGACCGCGGAGATCGTTACCTCTCCTCCCCTCTTTTTGACTGAACCCGCAGTGCCCGGTTTACAGCCTGTTGAAAACTATCGAATTCCGAGAGGTTATTATGGCCTCCCCCGGAGATGGTTTCAAATATTTTGTTGGAGCCCGGAATTACTTCAAAAAGTTTCTTGCCCGAAGTGATGGGTAC
>CBDUAW010000329.1:0-3366 GCA_965365215.1 uncultured Eudoraea sp.
CTTGTAATTCTGGGTAATATACCAAAGTATGGAAAGATTAATTTATATAGAATCTAACTGAATAGAGGTTGGCCGTAAGTCGGTCAACCTTTTTTTTTTATATATTGTCAATTGTTAATCCATTAACACTAATTCTTAAGATCCATGCCCCAACACATGAATCCAATATTTTAGTCAGTGATATCAATATTTACCAGCGCTTTTTTTGTTGAAACAATGAAGTAATGAACACATACGCGATTATCAAACCCTAAAATTTTAAAAACTATGGATCACGGACCAGCAGCAGAACTCGGTGTAGATCATGCAGCAAAAAGAAAAACAAGGCTAGGCATATGGATGTTTGTCTCTTATTTTATCGTCTATGCAATATTTGTAACCATTGGCGTAGTCAACTATGAAGCAATGAGCAATGAGGTATTTGGAGATCTTAACCTAGCCGTTACATATGGCTTTGGATTAATTGTTCTGGCCATCATACTCGGGCTGATCTACAATTGGAGATGTACAAAGATTGAAAATGAAATGAATAAGGAGGACTAAGCCATGATATACGGAGTATCTTATTTAGCAATTGCATTGTTCGTCTTTTTTGTTTTGATTGTTCTGGGTTTATCCTTTTACTTTGGCTCGAAAACCAAATCTGCCAGCTCCTATTACGCTGCCGGAGGCACCATTCACTGGGCGGTAAACGGGATTGCCTTTGCTGGTGATTACCTCTCTGCAGCCTCCTTTTTGGGTATTTGCGGGATGATCGCTTTTGTAGGCTATGACGGCTTCCTGTATTCCATAGGTTACCTGGCCGGTTGGGTGGTTGCGCTCTTCCTGGTTGCCGAACCCATGAAGCGCCTGGGAAAATATACCTTCACCGATGCTCTGGATTCAAGGTTTAATTCCAAAGCCATTCAGCTTACAGCTGCTATAAGCACATTGATTGTTTCCATATTTTACCTGATTCCACAGATGGTAGGTGCCGGTACCCTCGTAGAACCCTTGCTGGGGCTCGATCACTGGGTGGGAGTTGTCATAGTGGGTGCAGTCGTGATTTTCATCGTTGCCACTGCAGGTATGACCTCTACGACCTATGTGCAATTCATCAAAGGGGGATTGCTGATCATCTTTTCCACCCTGCTAACCATTTACATTCTAAACAACGGATTGAACCTGAACCCCGATCACAAAAATCAGAATTTCATACAGCCCATGACATTGACATCCAGCGATATGCAGGGTTTTACTCAGGTTTCCACCATGGAGGTGGATGAGGTGTCCTTTGTGAAAATGGAAAAAGAGGGCATCTACCGGTGGTTTACTAAAAACGGGGATTCCTACGACGAAGCCTTGACTACTACTAAAACAATCGATGGTGGAAAACTATTTAATGGGGCTCCCAAAGAAGAAGGCAAATTCTACCAGGTAGGAACCCTGGACAAAATAATTCAGGATGGCGAGGAAGTTGAATCCACCGGAAAGGTAGGGCCTGTGGAATTTCTGAGCACCATCAATGCAAGCGACGTTTCGCGCTATGTAAAAGTGCTATTTGATGACGGTGATAACAAGGTGACTGCCTATATTAAGACGGTAACCCCTGGCAAGGAGATGCTGATCCCTGGCCTGAAATTTAAAATTGGAAAGGGTGCAACACCCTTATCAAAACTAAATTTCATCTCCCTGATGCTTGCCCTGTTCCTTGGAACAGCCTCCTTACCGCATATTCTTATCCGGTATTATACGGTCCCCAGTCAGCGGGATGCCAGGAAATCTACCATTGTGGCCATTGCTGCCATTGGCTTCTTTTATGTGCTCACCATGTTTATGGGTTTGGGGGCTGCAACCAACGGGGTGTTGAACCTGGAAGATGGGAACATGTCCGCTCCACTCCTAGCTAAGGCCTTTGGTATTGGCTTATTTGCCATTATATCGGCCATTGCCTTTGCCACCATCCTGGGAACTGTAAGTGGGCTGATTGTGGCGTCATCCGGTGCCATTGCACACGATCTGGTGGACCGGTATATGGGCAAGCAACTAAGCGATAAGGCCAAAGTGAGAGCCGGTAAAATTGCTGCAGCCTCCGTGGGCGTGGTGGCCATTGTACTGGGAATCATTTTTAAGGGGATGAATGTATCTTTCCTGGTAGGCTGGGCATTTGCGGTGGCAGCCTCGGCAAATCTGCCGGCAATTTTAATGCTGCTATTCTGGAAAAAGACCACGGCAAAAGGCATTGCCGCTTCCATTGTTGTAGGGATTATAAGTGCCATCGGGATCATCATGACCGGTCCCTCCATCAGCAAGCAATTCTTCAGGACTGAAGGATTGCATGGATTGGACTCTCCGGCCATCATCTCCTTTACTCTGGCACTGCTTACGCTCATTATCGTATCCTTAGCCACCCAAAAGGACAACGCTACGAAAAAAGCCTAGAAAGGAAATATCAGGCGTGCAATAAAATCCATGACTATGAAAAAGTATATGATCGTAGCACTGATTCTGCTTTCCACAGTTGCAGTCAGGGCTCAGGAAAAGGAAGAATCCAAGTTTGGCGTTAAATTATCCGGTTTTGTAAAGAACGATTTCTTCTGGGACTCCAGGCAAACTGTGGCCGCCAGGGAGGGGCATTTCCTGCTCTGGCCGTCGCCTCAGTTCTTAGACGAAAACGGGGAGGATATCAATGCAAAAGCCAGTTTTAACTTTCTGGCCATTCAATCCAGGCTAAGTGTGGGCATCCAAGGACCGGATGCCTTCGGGGCAAAAACCTCCGGGCTTATTGAAGGGGATTTCTTTGCACAGGCCAATGCCCACATCGATTTATTCCGCTTAAGGCATGCCTTTGTCAAATTAAACTGGGAACGGGTGGAAGTGATGGCAGGACAGTTCTGGAATCCCCTCTTCGTCACAGGCTGTTTCCCGGGGACCGTATCCTTTAATACAGGAACGCCGCTTCAATCCTTTGCCCGAAATCCTCAGGCCAGGATCACCTTTAAGACCGGAGGACTTAGCTTTATGGCAGCAGCCCTGGCTCAGCGTGATTATGCCAGTTTTGGAGAGATAGGGGCCAGTTCGCAGTACCTCAGAAACTCAGCGCACCCTGACATGCATCTGCAGGTGCATTATGGCACATCCAATGATTCGGATCTCAAGCTGCTCACAGGAGTGGGCATGGCATATAAGACCCTCGTCCCAAGGCTCTCCTCCAGCCCATCACCCGGAGTTAATTATAAAGTGGATGAGAAGATAGGTGGATTAACAGCCATTGCCTTTGCAAAAATCACCACCAAACCGCTCACCGCAAAGCTACAGGTACGCTACGGGGAAAATATATCAGACCTCCTGGCCATTAGTGGATATGCCATCAGAGAGATCACTGAT
>CBDUAW010000330.1:0-3359 GCA_965365215.1 uncultured Eudoraea sp.
TTCATAAAGGGCATATTGATGTCCAGAAAAAGAAGGGCAGGTTGTGTATTCCGGATCAGGTCATAGCCTGCATACACATTTTCTGCATCTCCAACCAGGTTTATCCTATTCTGTTTTTTGATCAGTTCCTTTAGTTCATTCCGGGCCAGGCGGGAATCTTCTACTATGACCGCTGTAACTTCTTTCACCCTACCGGTATTTTAATTAGTGCCATTACCTCATCGGCTAATTGGCGTAACTCAAAATGCGCCTTCTCGCCATATAATAATCGTAATCTTTGTCTTATATTCTTAAGTCCGAGCTGTGTGGAATTCTGGTCAATTTGCAATTCACCGGAATTCTTTACTACAATCTCCAAATCACTGTTCTTCAAATGGGCGCTTAAGTGGATTGTCCCTCCCTCTTTTAAATTTCCGATACCGTGTTTTGCCGCATTTTCAACCAGTAGTTGTATCAGCATGGGGGGAATCATAATTTCAAGGCAAGAAGGATCAATATCTTCAACATAGTCCAGGCGGTCTTCAAACTGAATTCTGGACAGGTCTATATAGTTTTCCACCATTTCCAATTCTTCTTTCAGGGCAATGGCATCAACATTATTCTTGGTAAGAGAATAGCGCAACATTTCAGATAATTTTGTCAGCATTTCCCTTGATTTATCCACATCCTCTAGCATCAGGCCCCTGATGTTATTTAAACTATTGAACATGAAATGTGGGTTTATCTGTCCTTTAAGGGTATTTAACTGAGCCTGTTTCAGCGAAGCATTTAATTCTAAACGTTCTATTCTATTGGCATTTAGCCTAAGTAAAAGTTTTATGACCAAATAGCATACCACCCAACCAAAAATGATAAAAAGGGAATTGAAGATAAGCAGCCAAAAACTATTGTATACTTCCAGGATTTTTAGCTCCGTTTCATTTTCAAGATTCCCGAATTGTCCATATAAATGCCCAAATGCCAGATTAAGAACCCCGTAAAGGAAGGCACATAGTACCGTAGAAACTACAATTTTAATAATCTCTTTTGAGCGAAAATTATCGAAGAAGATATGCCGTTTCAGATAACTCCTAAGCAGGGAAGTAGAAAAGATCCCGATGAAGGTTCCCACCAGAATTGAATACAATAAAAACTGGGTGCTGAGATCCTTTAAGAGAAAGATTGAAAGAATATTAATAAAGCCCCAGCCGAAAAACTGGAGCATCCAAAAAATCCTATTTCTTCTTTTTGCAGATAGTTGCATATCTCAATTGTTAAGCCAAATATAATTTAATCGGGTACAATAAAATATTTAGTTAAACAAGTGATAGAGTTCCTTTCCAACAAAATACCCCACTATAAACATAGTGAAAGTCACCAGGATCAAAATCAACAACGCCTTTGGCGAATTTTTTTGCTTTATATCAATGCTATTCATTGTACATTAATCTAAAGGATTATTATCATTATCAGGGTCACTACTAATTTGGCTAATGCTACCATGATTTTTTGTTTTAGGTTATTAATTACATAGTAAAAGTAGCATCTGTTCCTCATACCCTAAAGAGTTTTATGAGCAACGGTAAAAAGCGATAAATAAGCGGTACGTCCCTAGCGAATTCTGAGACAAGAGATACAAAAAAAGGAAGCTCTTCAGCTTCCTTTTTTATAATGGAATTTTGATACTTTTTCGGAAATTCTAATCCAAAATAGGTTTGGACAATTCTTTCTGGCCCAGGTGTTTGGCATAGAATCCCATCATGGCCTTGTACAGATGAATGGAATTTTCCTCTTTGGCAAATCCATGCCCTTCATCATATTTAACCATATATGGCACATCGAATCCTTTTTTTCTGAGGGCACTTACAATCTGATCAGATTCATCAATATTGACCCTGGGGTCATTAGCCCCCTGAGCCACAAAAAGTGGTTTCTTGATCTTGTCTATTTGATATACCGGGGATACTTCCTCCATTATGGCTTTTTCCTCAGGAATAGCCTCATCGTACCAGATTTCCTTGATAATTTTTAAATAGGGTTTCCAGTAGGGAGGAATTGTTTTCATAAAGGTAAATAGGTTGGAGACACCAACATAATCCACCCCGCAGGTATATAGGTCGGGCGTCTTGGTAAGACCTCTGAGTACGGCATAGCCCCCGTGGCTTCCCCCGTAAATAGCAACCTTCTCTTTATCAACCCAACCCTGATCAATTACATACTTCAGGCCGTCTTCTACATCGTCCATGGCTTTACGTCCAATTTGCTTGAAACCAGATTGTAAAAATTCCTTTCCATACCCCCCTGAAATCCTGAAATTAACCTGTAGGGTGGCATATCCCCTGCTGGCAAATAATTGCGCTTCCGGATTAAAACCCCAGGAGTCTCTAATCCCCTGCGGACCACCATGGGGGTTCACGATAACGGGCACTTTTTGACCTTCAAGCGCAGTCTTGGGCAAGGTAATATATCCATGTATGGTAAGGCCATCCCTGCTCTTGAACGTTATGGGTTTCATAGGGGCCATGTCTGCCTCTTTCAATTGCGGCATCAGATTGTAGAGTTCTTTGAACTCATCTTTGGCCACGTCGTATGAATAATAAACCCCGTATAATTTATCGCTTGTTACATATATCAGATAATGCATTTCATCATCTGTAAAATCTGCTATACCGTACTGCATCCCTTGGAACTGATCAACAATTCTGGTATGAAATTTTTTGTAATAATCACTTACGGGAACAACAATCTCCTTTTCTCCTTCATATTCGAAATAATCAATTTCCCAATTCCTTTTCCTCGATGTTGCCATATTAGCAACATCGTATTTATCATTGGAGAATAACTTTTCTATAATTTTGTCACTTTTGAGATCGTAAAGGAGTATTTCCGCCTTGTCGCTCTTCAGGTTAGATACAATATAAGCATCATGCGGATATGGCGTAGAGTAGTTAAATTGAAGTATTCCAAATGCATCTTTCCAGTTAAGGCTTTTCAATAATTCAAATTTTCCTTCTTCAAAGGCGTAGTAAATATCCTGTTCAACACCATCGCGAATCTTGGTGAAGGCTTTTAAATTCCCATCCTTGTCAAAATTGTACCCGGCAATAGGATTGGCCGGGTCATCATTGGTATACAATTGCTTTAGGTCGCCACTAACAACGTTTACCTTAAAGGGTTCGAATACCTGAGGGTTATTCTTGTTCATTAGGACGATAATATGGTCTTTGTCGTCCTTAAGCAGGTCTGAGAATTGTGCCTGTATCCCTTCAAAAGGTGTTAAATCTTTCAGGTTGCCCCCATCTATGTTTACGGCGTATACATGATAATTCTCATCACCTCCATTATCCATCAGATACACCATTCTTTCGTTATTTACCCAG
>CBDUAW010000331.1:0-3348 GCA_965365215.1 uncultured Eudoraea sp.
TGGCATTGTTGTTTTTAATTTCGGGGTTTTCAAAGTAAATCTGTTTTTTCATACCCTCGGCATTTTGCAAGATCATATCGAATGCTCCGGGATCGTTGGGTGCATCCTTCATTTTGACCACTTCCACCTTTTTTTCAAGAAAATCTACAGAGATATACGCATCCTTTTGAAAAAAACGGGATTTCCGCATGTTCTTCAGCGAAATCCTGCTGGCCGTAAGGTTGGCTACACATCCGTTTTCAAACTCAATTCTCGCGTTGGCTATATCCGGAGATGCACTGATCACAGAAACACCGCTGGCATTAATCTGTTTTACCTCTGAATGCACTACACTCAGAATAGCGTCGATATCATGGATCATCAGATCTAGAACAACAGGCACATCTGTACCTCTTGGATTGAATTCGGCCAGGCGGTGTGCCTCAATGAACATTGGATTTTCGATACTTTCCTTTATGGCACTAAATGCCGGATTAAACCGTTCCACATGCCCAACCTGTCCTTTCACCTGGTATTTTTCCTTTAGTATAAGAAGCTCCTCTGCTTCTTCCAGCGTATTGGTAATGGGTTTTTCAATAAAGATGTGCTTGCCTTTTTCGATCGCTTTTTTAGCACATTCATAATGTGAAAGCGTAGGGGTTACAATGTCGACCACATCAACGGCATCGATCAGATTGTTGAGATTATCTATGTACTGATATCCAAATTCCTGGGCTACTTCCCTTCCGTTGATGGCATCCGGATCGTAAAACCCCACCAATTCGTATTTAGGTGATTCCTGAAGCAAACGTAAATGGATTTTTCCCAAATGCCCTGCTCCCAATACTCCTATCTTGAGCATAAATAATTATTTGCTCAAAAATACGGAGATTAATTCTAAAAAAACGGATAGGGATAAAAGGAAAATGTGTTTGATTTATGTTGCATTTTGGTAATTTAGCATTCAAAATGAATTGGTGAAAGATTCTCTGAAGCACAAGGGCATGCGAAATAAATTGGTGGAGGTACTTATCGCCAAGGGAATTCGCGATCAAAAGGTTCTGAACGCCCTGGCAACGGTACCAAGGCACCTTTTTATGGATAGCAGTTTTGAGGGACATGCATATCAGGACAAAGCTTTTCCCATTGCGGCAAATCAAACCATTTCACAACCTTATACCGTAGCTTTTCAAACGGAATTGCTAAAAGTGTCCCCCAATCATAAAATCCTGGAGATTGGTACCGGAAGTGGCTATCAAACGGCCGTACTTTTGCAGCTTAAGGCCAAGGTTTACACCATAGAAAGGCAGCTGGAGCTTTTCAAGAAAACTAATCTCTTCTTCAACAAAATGGGGTATCGTCCCAAAAAGTTTGTCTTTGGGGACGGATATAAGGGCCTGCCCGAGGAGGCCCCTTTTGACGGGATATTGGTCACCGCAGGCGCCCCCTTAATTCCCAAGCCACTTTTATCCCAGCTAAAAATTGGAGGGAGGCTAGTGATCCCGGTAGGAGAGGAAGAACAGCTAATGACCTTGGTAACGCGTAAGTCGGATAAGGAATTTGTAAAAGAGGAATTGGGAAGTTTCAGATTTGTGCCTCTACTGGAAGATAAAAACTAAAAAAGGTTATCAGTTACCCTCTTAGGTTATTTGTTATAACTCTTCTTTATTCTATCCAGGTTCCTTTTTGATTCCCTGGCCTTAATTGTTTCACGTTTATCGTAAATCTTTTTACCCTTGGCTAGCGCAATTTTCAATTTGGCAAGCCCTCTTTCATTGATAAAAAGGTTTAAGGGTATTATGGTGAGACCAGCATTCTTTACTTCCTTAGACAGTTTTTTTAATTCCTGTTTATTCAAGAGTAGTTTACGCTCAGCTTTAGGCTTATGGTTAAAATGAGAGCCATGCGCATACTCATCAATCTGCATATTGATCACGAATAACTCTCCATTCTCATTAAACTCGCAGAAACTTTCCGTTATTGATGCCTTCCCCAGTCTTATGGATTTAATTTCCGTTCCTGATAATAAAATACCGGCCACATAGGTGTCCAGAAGTTCGTATTCGAACCTTGCCTTTTTGTTTTTGATATTGATATTTTTCTGCATGCCGCAACAAAAGTAAGAACAAAATGCAGAATGGATGTTACTAAATAGTTTTCACTAAAAAGCAGTTTCTTTGTAATGTTTCATGGATTTTTCCGAATATCCTTTAAAAGCACCAAATGTATAAGCCACTTTTCTTCATATTAACCTTACTTTTTATCAGCTGTAAAGAGGAAAAGGAAAGTATTGTTTCGGCTCAGGGAATTGTAGATCAGGCCATTGCAGTTTCCGGGGGAGAACACTACAAGAACTCACAGGTTACTTTTCGTTTCAGGGACAAGGGGTACAGATCTGTCCAGGACGAAACCGCTAAGGTGTTAGAGCGTATAAGTGAGATTGATTCCACAGAGGTCCTGGATGTTTTAAAAGGAAATGAATTTCAAAGATATGCCAATGGGATTCCGGTGGAGGTCCCCGATTCAATGGCCGTTAAATATGCCAACTCCATTAATTCAGTACATTACTTTGTAAGGCTTCCTTTTGGATTAAACGATAAGGCAGTTCAAAAGAAATACCTGGGAACTGTGAACCTAAAAGAAAAGGAATACCATAAAATACAGATCACTTTTAAGCAAGATGGTGGGGGTGAGGATTATGAAGATGTTTATATCTATTGGTTTGATATAGAGACTTTTAAGCCAGATTACCTTGCCTATGAATTTCATACCGATGGCGGTGGTATGCGATTTCGCGAAGCTTTAAATGAACGCTATGTGGAAGGAATCAGGTTTGTAGACTACAACAATTTTAAACCCAGGAGTGGTTCCGTTTCGGTTTATGAGCTGGATAAACTTTTTGAATCCGGGCAGCTCGACTTTTTGTCAAAGATTGAGCTATCCAATATCAGTGTTAGTCCGGGCAATTACAATTAAACTGTAAACGGCTATCTATGGCTTTTCCGTTAACTATGGTGACAATAAACAAACTTCCGTTGTCATAGTCGTCCATAGGTTCATACTTCTCTGCCCCTATCATCTGATTAACCAGAGCGGGAGTGGTATTGCTATGGCCAACTACCAGGACGTTCATGCCCAGATTGTCGTTCTTGAATTGGGCGATGTCTAAATTGGACGGGTCGTAGTACTTTACCGTGAGGTCTTGTTTCACGGCTGCCGGTGCAGCGGTCATGGTAGTCCTTTCATAGTCTGTACTGTAAATTGCATCGAGATCTACCTGATCCAGGATTTCCGCCCAGTGCATTGCTCTTCCAAGCCCCTGCTGATTCAACTCAGGGTCGATATTTTCAGGGTTACTCCTATCTTTTT
>CBDUAW010000332.1:0-3345 GCA_965365215.1 uncultured Eudoraea sp.
GATGCAGATGCTCAGGGACTAAAGGCAATTGAAGAAACAGTTTCCATCAAAATACCTTCCGGGGTGGAAGATGGAATGCAACTAAAGGTCACCGGCAAGGGTAATGAAGCGCCGGGTAATGGTATTCCGGGCGATTTATTGGTGGCTATAGAAACCAGGGAACACGATACACTTAAACGGGAAGGGGACAACCTGCATTATGACCTCTATATCAGTATTTCAGATGCTGTTTTAGGAACCTCCAAAGAAATTGATACGGTTAACGGGAAAGTAAGAATTAAGCTGGAGCCTGGTATCCAATCAGGCAAAATACTTCGCTTAAGAGGAAAAGGGATATCGAGTTTAAACGGATACGGGCATGGCGATCTTTTAGTCCATGTGAATGTCTGGACGCCAAAAGAGCTGAATAAGGAACAACGTGAATTCTTTGAAAAGATGCGTACAAATGAAAATTTTGAACCAAAACCGGAAAAATCTGACAAATCCTTCTTCGAAAAGGTTAAGGATATGTTCTCTTAACGATTTATAATTTTCTTTTTAAATAAAAAACGTATATTTGACTTGATATTGGGTAACCAATATTAATTTTCTTTTTCATAGCAATTTTTTTCCCATCCTTAATCCTTTTAAGGGTGGGTTTTCTTTTTAAGGCCTATAGTAGGGAATGTGCCGAATTGCCTTTCTGTGAAGCTTAGTAGAAAACAAAAAGAACAAATTCTTTATGGTCAAATCTATATCTTTGACAAAATGATTTGAATGAGCTCGATCCTGGTCGCCCAAGGAGTCACGAAAAAATTCGGAAACCAAATTGCACTGAATGATGTGTCTCTTACAATTCCCCGAAATAGTATATATGGTGTTCTGGGCCCCAATGGAGCCGGTAAAACTACTTTTTTAAGGATTATTAATCAGATTACCTATCCAGACACGGGAAAAGTATTTTTTGATGGAGAGGAACTGCAACCTGAGCACATTGCACAGATTGGATACCTTCCCGAAGAACGTGGGCTGTATAAGGGCATGAAAGTTGGAGAACAGGTACTATACCTTGCTCAATTAAAAGGGTTGTCCAAAGCCGAGGCCAGAAAACGATTGAACTATTGGTTTGAAAGACTCGAAATAGGCAATTGGTGGAACAGAAAGATACAGGAGCTTTCAAAGGGGATGGCTCAGAAAATTCAATTTATAGTCACGGTGCTCCACGAACCAAAACTTCTAATTTTTGATGAGCCCTTCAGCGGCTTTGATCCTATTAATGCCAACCTAATAAAGGAGGAAATCCTACATCTGAAGGAACAGGGAACGTCTATTATCTTCTCAACACATCGGATGGAATCGGTTGAGGAATTATGTGAGTACATCGCGCTGCTTCATAAAGGGGAGGTTATACTTGATGGCAAGCTCTCTGAAATAAAAAAAGCCCACAAAAAAAATCTTTATTCAGTGGCCCTCGAAACAGCTTCGGGCAGCAAATTGCTGGAAGACCTCCAAAATCAGTTCCCTATTACTTCTACACAATGGGACCCATATGAAAGACTATTGGGTTTTACCGTTAAACTCGATGAGAAGGATACCGGCAAATTCCTGTCGCATATTTCAGAAAAGGCAAGCGTACAACGATTTGTGGAAACCATCCCATCTGCCAGCGATATTTTTATTCAAACCGTACAAAATAAGATGGCGCATGAATAAGTTATTGCTGATCATAAAACGGGAGTATCTCGCCAAAGTCCGGAACAAATCCTTTGTAATCATGACTTTCTTGAGCCCCATTCTGATAGTGGGGATGATTGTGCTTATAGCATACCTTACAAAGGTGAACGATAGTGATAAAAGGATCATCGCCGTACTTAATGAGAGTGTCTATTTCAGCAGGGATTTCATAACCACGGATCAGGTTGCCTATATAAATTTTCAAGGGATCCCTGTGGATATAGCCAAGGACTCGGTCCTAAACCTGGGTTACTATGGTCTGCTTTACCTTCCTAATCATGAGTCATTGGAAGAGGTTGCGGCCAAAACGGTTTTCTTTACAAAAGATGCACCCAATACAATGGTCCTGGATCGTTTGGAAGCTATTTTTGAGGACCGCTTACGCTCCCGTGCTCTTCAGGAATTGGGTGTTACCCCAGGCGAATATGCACGAATAGGAGATAGTTTTGATATGAATACAGCTACTTTTGAAGGGCAGCTGAATCTTAAGGGGATTAATGAACTAAAAGCATTTATCGGAGGTGGGTTTGGATACCTTATTATGATGTTTATAATTATATATGGGGGCTTTGTTATGCGTAGTGTCATTGAGGAGAAAACCAGTCGTATAATTGAGGTCATCATATCTTCTGTTAAACCATTCCAGTTAATGCTGGGTAAAATCATCGGGACATCCCTGGCAGGAATTACCCAATTTGCGATTTGGATAATTTCTGCATCACTGCTCATGGTGGTGGTTATGGTCGTTTTCGGGATAGATCTAAGCGCCCTGGGTGCAAATCCACAACTTGGACCCGCTAATATGGCCGCCATGGCTCCAGTGTCGCCAACAGCCGATACCCTGCAGACCTATGCGAATGAACTCTACAAAATTCCCTGGGGGATTTTGATCTTTTCATTTATTATCTACTTTGTTCTTGGGTACTTAATCTATAGTTCTATTTATGCGGCAATTGGGGCAGCGGTAGATAATGAGACCGATACGCAGCAATTTATCCTTCCCATAATATTACCTTTGGTATTAGCCATTTACATTGGATTTTTCTCTGTATTTAACAATCCTCATGGCCCCATTGCGGTTGGGTTTTCACTATTCCCGCTTACCTCGCCCATAGTAATGCTTATGAGGCTCCCGGGCGGAATAGGTGAAGGGGGTGTGCCGCTTTGGCAATTGCTGGCTTCTATAGTTTTACTGATGGGTACCTTTATCGGTATTGTTTGGATAGCAGCCAAAATTTATAGGGTAGGGATTTTGATGTATGGTAAGAAACCAACGTATAAAGAATTGTTCAAATGGTTAAAGTACTAACTGCTCTGCAGAATGAGCCCAGTAAAGTAGAGGAATTCCTGGAAGAAGATGTTTGGGGATCCATTAAGGAATTTTTGAATATGGGGCTGCACCTTGGAGAGGGAGAGAATTCTATTCACGTTACGATTGGTTTATTGCTGCTTTTATTAGCAGCCTTTGGTATTACCAGTATTGCGCTGAAATGGTTGAGGCATCTTCTTACGCGGAAGTTGGAAGGGGATGACAAGATGAAGTTTATCAGTATTTTCAAGTTTATAAAGTATCTGGTATATGTGGTGGTAATCCTGATCACCATGAGTGCAGCGGGGATAGATATAACGCTC
>CBDUAW010000333.1:0-3341 GCA_965365215.1 uncultured Eudoraea sp.
GGAAGTGCCAATTGCTGTGGCCAAAGCAGCAATTGAAAGTGGTGTGGCAGGTGCTCCTATTACCGACTGGGCGCGGTACAGGGAAGAGTTATTACAGCGATCAGGAGACGACAATAAGGTTATGCGCTTGCTAATGAATCGGGCAAAGGCTAATCCTAAACGAATCGTATTTGCTGAGGCGAATCACATCGATGTTCTGAAGGCTGCGCAAATTTCCTATGAAGAGGGATTTGCAGAACCCATATTATTGGGAAATAGGGCAATAATAGAGGAATTAATGAAGGAATTGGAATTCGATGCCGAAGTTGCCATTATTGATCCCAAGGACGAAACTTCAGAATTGAAGAGGGAGGCCTATGCTGAAAAATTCTTTGAAGCCAGGAAACGGAATGGGGTAACCCTCTATGGAGCCAGGACCAAAATGAGAGAACGGAACTATTTCGGGGCTATGATGGTCCTGGAAGGAGACGCAGATGGGATGCTCTCGGGCCATTCAAGGGCTTATAATAATGTAGTAAAACCAATTTTTGAAGTTATTGGTCGTGCCGCAAACGTAACAAAGGCAGCTACGGCCCATATCATGATCACCGCCCGTGGCCCCTTAATCCTTTCAGACACATCGATTAATATAGATCCAAATGCGGAAGAATTGGCAGAGATAACTCAAATGACGGCTAACCTGGGAACGGCATTTGGCTTTGACCCCGTATTGGCTTTATTGTCATATTCTAATTTTGGTTCTTCGTCACATCCCCATGCCAGAAAAGTAAGGGAGGCAGTCCAATTATTGCATGCAAGAAATCCCGATTTGGTGGTAGACGGCGAAATCCAGACTGATTTTGCCCTGAACAAGAAGCTTCGTAAAAGCCAGTTTCCCTTTTCAAATCTGGTAGGGCAAAAGGTTAATACCCTAATCTTTCCCAATCTGGAATCCGCAAACATCACCTATAAGCTATTAAAGGAATTGCATGCAGCAGACTCCATTGGCCCAATTATGTTAGGATTGAGAAAGGCAGTTCACGTATTGCAACTGGGTGCCAGTGTTGAAGAAATGGTAAATATGGCCGCAGTGGCCGTAATAGATGCCCAGGAGCGTGAGAAACGCAAGAACGCCAAAATGGCCAAAAAATAGTGCTAGCAGAATCTTAAAATCAAGCAACTGAATGATAGATCATCTCAATGGGAAACTGGTTGAAAAACATCCTACACACATAGTCGTGGAATGTGCGGGAGTAGGATATTTTGTGAATATATCATTACATACTTTTTCGCTGCTAAAGGAAGGAGAACACATTAAAATTTTCACGCACCTCCAGATAAAGGAAGATGCCCATTCCTTATTTGGTTTTGCAGAGCCCTCCGAGAGGGAAATTTTTCGTTTGTTATTGTCTGTTTCAGGGATCGGATCAAGTACTGCAAGAACCATGTTGTCTTCCCTAAGCCCTACACAAGTTCGTGATGCTATTGCCTCGGGAGATGTCCCGGTAATACAGGGAATTAAGGGGATTGGTGCTAAGACGGCACAGCGTGTTATTTTGGACCTGAAAGACAAAATTTTGAAAATCTATAATATTGACGAAGTTTCCACAGATTCAAACAATACAAATAAAGAAGAAGCGTTATCTGCTTTAGAGGTTCTTGGATTTGTCCGAAAGCAATCGGAAAAGGCGGTGGACAAGGTTTTAGCCCAAGATCCTTCATTAAGCGCAGAGAACATTATAAAACAGGCGCTGAAAAATTTGTAACTAGTTTGAAAAAAGGGGCAATTTCAATTCTTAAATCATTTTCATTTAAGCTAACCTTCCTATTCCTGATCCTGATTGGAAGCATGCCCTACACCCATGCTCAGGATAATCAGGAACAAGAGGTAGATTCCGTACAAACAGGTGTTGCCCTGGGGCGGATAGTTCTGGAGAATCCCGAAAGTATTGTTTCCAAGTACACTTATGACCCTAAATTAGATCGTTATATTTATTCCGAATCTGTTGGAGATTTTGATATCAGTTACCCCATTATCCTCACCCCGGAACAATATTTGGAACTGGTCCGCAGGGAGGGAATGAAGGAATATTTTAAGCAAAAGATTGATGCCTATTCCGGAAAAAAAGCGGGTAGTGAAGAAGCCAGGAAAAACCTGCTCCCCAATTTCTATGTCAATAATAGTTTTTTTGAATCTGTATTTGGAGGCAATACAATTGAGGTTATCCCACAGGGATCTGTGGCTATGGATTTAGGTGTGATCTGGCAAAAAAATGATAACCCGGCCCTTTCCCCTCGTAACCGAACCAACCTCTCCTTCGATTTTGATCAGCGTATTAGCTTGAGTATGTTGGGGAAAATTGGAGAACGCCTGCAGGTAACGGCAAATTACGACACCGAGGCCACATTCGATTTTCAGAACCTGGTTAAACTAGACTATACCCCAACCGAGGACGATATTATCCGAAAAATTGAAATTGGTAATGTAAATATGCCCCTGAACAGCTCCCTGATCACCGGAGCGCAAAGTCTTTTTGGGGTCAAAACGCAATTGCAGTTTGGCAAAACCACCGTAACTGCGGTATTTTCTGAACAGCGTTCGCAGAATAACACGGTAGTAGCCCAGGGTGGGGGAACACTAAGCGATTTTGAGTTAACCGCCTTGGATTATGACGAGGACAAACATTTTTTCCTTGCCCAGTATTTTAGGGACCAGTACGATGAGGCCCTGTCTTCTTATCCCTATATCCAAAGTCAGGTACAGATTACCCGTCTCGAAGTCTGGGTAACCAACCGGAGTCAACAAACACTCAATGTAAGGAATGTAGTGGCGATTCAGGATCTTGGGGAGGCCCTGAAAGAAAAAACCAGAATCGGTATTGCCAATGGAGAACCGGTAGGATTTTTCAACATCACCGGCTCCAATCCGGACTTACCCCGGAATGGCGCCAATGATTACGACCCTGCCTTGATAGGGAATGGAGGTATCCTGAATGATGATATTCGTGATATTGCCACGGTAGATGATGGCTTTGATATCGCCACGGGCTATCAAATAAATCAGGGATTTGATTATGCCATTCTTGAAAATGCCAGGAAACTTGATTCCGGGAGAGATTATACCTTTAATTCCCAGCTGGGATACATTTCCCTTAACCAACGTTTGAGTAATGATGAGGTATTGGGGGTTGCTTTTCAATATACATTCAACGGAGAGGTCTATCAGGTTGGTGAATTTGCCAACGGCGGAATAGATGCCACAACCGTTTCCGGAGGGATTACCCCGGAAATAAGTAACAATACCCTGGTGCTGAAATTACTTAAGAGTAATATCACCAATGTCAATGATCCTATCTGGGATC
>CBDUAW010000334.1:0-3332 GCA_965365215.1 uncultured Eudoraea sp.
CAGCTCAGACCTCACATGCCCTGCTTTCAGCGGAGGACAGAGCTTCCCAGGGGATCTCTGATGGACTCATACGTTTTTCGGTTGGCATAGAAGAATCCGAAGATCTAATAGCAGATATTGAACAGGCATTAAAGGTAATCCGTACACCACTGAAGATGGCCGATGTACGGTAATTTTTCAAAAAACAATACATGAAACTAGACATTTTAGTTTTTGGCGCCCATCCGGACGATGCAGAATTGGGGGCAGGGGCCACTATCGCAAAAGAAATTGCCTCGGGCAAGAAAGTGGGGATCGTTGATCTTACCCGAGGGGAGTTGGGAACAAGAGGAACCCCGGAGATAAGAGATAAAGAGGCGAAAAAAGCGGCTAAAATTTTAGGCCTCAGTATGCGGGTAAACCTGGAATTTGCCGATGGATTCTTTGCGAACGATCGCCACCACCAGATGCAGGTTATTGAAGTTATTCGAAAATACAGGCCCGATATAGTACTCTGTAATGCGGTGCACGATCGCCATATTGATCATGCCAGGGGAAGTCAGCTTGTCAGTGACGCCTGTTTCCTGAGCGGGTTGATGAAGATTGATACTAAATGGGCGGGCGATGAAGAATGGCAGGAGCCTTGGCGGCCCAGGCAGGTGTACCACTACATACAGTGGAAAAACCTGGCACCGGATTTTGTAGTTGATGTTTCAGATTTTATTGATTTGAAAATGCAGGCAATAGAGGCTTATAGCTCACAATTCTATGATCCGGACAGCAAGGAACCCAAAACACCTATTAGCAGTAAGAATTTTACGGAAAGTATCAGATACAGGGCACGAGATCTGGGTAGATTAATTGGGGCAGAATACGCCGAAGGGTTTACAGCAGAGCGTCATCTTGCAGTTCAAAGCCTATACGATCTTTGTTAGCTGGCTTTTGTATACTTTTTTTGGGCAATAGGCAAGGTAAAGAAGAAGGTACTGCCTTTTCGTAAGGTACTTTCAACCCAGATAGTTCCTTTGTTCTTTTCAACCATTTCTTTGCAGAGGGAAAGGCCAAGTCCGGTACCTTTTTCATTATTGGTACCATAGGTAGTCACATTAGAATTTTTGTCGAACAGTTTATCAACCGTTTCCTGATCCATACCAACACCTGTATCCCGAATGGAAATTTGCCAGTGTTTAGACAATTCATAACCCTCAATTTTAATCATTCCATTTTCAGGAGTAAATTTCAGGGCATTGCTAATCAGGTTTCGAATCACAATGTCTATCTGATTACTATCTGCCCACGTAAGGGTGTTTTCCGGGAGTTCACTAATGATCTTAATAGATTTCTTTTTTGCTATCTCAGAAAGTAAGTTGATGTTTTCTTCCACTATGGTTTCCAATGAGGTCACTTCCGGTTTGGTCACGGAGCCATTCATTTGCGACTGCCCCCAGGACAATAAATTGTTAAGTGTAAAGTAAATGTGGTCCACATCACCTCTTAGTTTAGGCAGGAAGTCCAGGAATTCACTTTTGCTGATATCCCCTTCACTAAACATTGTGAGCAGGCCCTGTAGCGCTCCAATTGGCCCTCTTAAATCGTGACCAATAATAGAGAACAGTTTTGTTTTGGTTTGATTGTTTTCCTGGAGTTCTTCCTCCCTTTTCTCCAATAGCTCCTTCTGCGCCTTTAAAACACCATTCAATCGTTTTTGTATCTTTTGATTGCGCTGAACAAGGAATATAATTAGAAGCAGGACTACCAATAGCGATAAGGAAGCATAGATATATCGCTTTTGCTTTGCCATGGCCTTTTCATTGGCTTCTATCAGGGCATTTTTTTGTTTGTCATACTCTGATTTGGTTTTAATTAGGACCAGGCTCTTTTTATTCTCATTACGATGCAGCGTATCGGAGATTCTTTGAGACAGCTCATTGTATGCAAGGGCTTTTTCAAAATCACCACTATTTTTATAGATGGTATATAAGGTGCTGGCACATTTCTGTTTCCCCTCAGCAAATTTGATGCGATCAGAGATGTCATATGCATCCAGGGCATATTTCTTTGAAAGACTGTCTTTTCCCTGTGCCAGATAGGCTTCGGCCATCCCATTGTAGAGATCAATTTTTCCCCGGTCGTCTTCAATACCTTCGTGAATTAACTCGCTCTGATTATACCAATGCAGCGCCCACTTAAAATTTTGTTGATTTAGGTAGATTTTGCCTTTAATTTCATAGGCATACGCCAGCCAGTCCATTATTTTTTCTTTCTCGAAGAAAGTGATGCTGCTATTTATATTGAACATGGCATAATCCATTTCGCCCATATCAGCATAAACAGATGCCAGATTACTAGCGGTCTCGGCCATGCTAACCGGATCGCCCAGGTCTACATTTATTTTCTTAACCTGCTTATAAAAATCGAGGGATTGCTCATAGTCTTTTTGGGAAGCAAAAAGGTTTGCAATATTTTCATTTATGATCGAAAGCAAACGCCTTGCATTAGGATTGTCCTTGGCCATTTCAATCCCATCCAGATAGCCGCTGAGTGCTTTGGCAAAATCTCCCTTATATGTATATTCGGAGGCAAGGTTATTCATGATCCTAAGGGCCAGCAATTGATCTTCCATACCATTGGCCAGCTCAAGACTTTCTGAATAGTGCTTTATAGCATTATCACTTTCGCCATTATCAGAATAATAATCGCCGAGGCGCAATAAAGCATAACTTTCCCCTTTTTTGTAATCGGCTTTCCTGCTGAGTTTCAGGGCTTCATTGGCTAATGTGAAGGTGCTGTCTACCTGATAATAACGCAATTCATAGGCCAGGTTATTCAATAAATCAATATAGATAGGGTTTTCTAAAGAAAATCCGGAGCGATTCTTCAGCATAATAATACTATCCCGGAGTTGTTCAGTAGATTTATCCTGCCCGTTAGTTGGAACAATACAAATACAACTAAGCACCAGGGCAACTAGGAACCATCTCTTTTTAAGAAATAGGGCCGGAAAAAGGGTTGGTAATGAGGGCATACTCCTTTTGCTATTCAATAAATAAAAGTATGGCCAAGTCCTTTTTTTAGCTAATTATTGTTGTGAAACGTCAATATTTGTGTGTTTTATCTGTAAAATAGTGTATTTCGTCGATAAAAGTCAGAAAATTATCACATACTGAAGCAGTTACTGCAAAAGAGGCCAAACATTGGATGAAAATATTTTCATTTAAAATTGCTGGTATTTATTTTGAAGCAATAGGTAAAAAAAATTACCTTTGCCTCCGCTTCTAAATGGTGGTTGTAGCTCAGCTGGTTAGAGCGCTGGATTGTGGTTCCAGAGGTCGCCGGTTCGAACCCGGTCTTCC
>CBDUAW010000335.1:0-3327 GCA_965365215.1 uncultured Eudoraea sp.
TTGGTATGTCCTTGAGCCGCTCATTTTTCCTTCTAGGAATTGCAAAATCCTTTCAGAGCCGTAGGTACCTAGAATCACCACTCGGCTACCATTTATATAACAATACCCAACTTCCTCTACTGTATTAAATATTGGATTAACAACAAAGGGCTTATTGAGATAGTCTTTCTGGTTGAGGGCAAAATTATCGTACGAATCGAAGGTGTAAGAAACCAGTCCATCAGCTCCTTCCGGGCTTATTTCCGGAATTTGATTTGGGAGAGGATTGGTGTTTAGGAACAAATTGGAGAAACTCTTAAGGGAGTCATTAGAGAGCGATATACCGCTACCTATTATAGATGCCTGATTAAGATCAAGATCCAGGGAGTGCCAAATACCTGTATCTTCTATTCTCATAAGACTATCACTCATAAAGACTACTAGGGGAAAAGTGGTTTCCGTTTGGTATTTAAAGAAGATATTTGCCGATTTACTATTATTAGCAGCCCTGAAGAGTTTTTCAAATTGGGTATTTCTGCTGTTCCTGTCCAAATTCATTACGGCAGGGAGTACGTCTCTGGAGTTGGAAAGCACCATCAGACCATCATTTATTGCGCTAAAAATTTCCAGGGAATCAATTTGGTGGGAGGTTATTTCTACTCCCTCGATATTGATTTTGGAACTATTTATTGTGGTTGTGCTATCTGAAACAAATTGAATTTCCTTTTCAGGAACAGCCAGGATCATATTCCAGTGCTGGTCTTCCCGGATCAGTGAAAGCATACTGGTAGTATCTGTCTCGATATAAGTTAAGGCTTCGGTAACCTTAGTGAGTGCTCTGTGTAATTCCGTATTGCGAACTTGTTTTAGATAGTCGTTATTCCTGACCTCGCTTTTAAAATTTGAAAGTTTGTTAATTCGCAATACCAGCGAAGCATCAGCAGGGGTAAATTGGGTGAGGGCAGGGCTATCGTCTTTGCTTTTACCACAGCTTATCAATAGAACTACTACCCAAATAACCAGAAAGGATGATCTCATGAAGAATTCAGATGTCTATGAAGACAAAGGTATATATCTGGAAAGAATTTTCAGATGCGTAATAAAAAAATATAAGCAGCCTGGGATGGCAAAACCCAAATGAAATGGAAAGACTTAGAAAACCAGCTTCAATTGCTCTGGCAACAACTTAAAACTTTTACGGTGGTATTTGGTAGTGCCGTATTTTAGGATTGCTTCCCTGTGTTCTTTGGTAGGATAGCCCTTATTCTGTTTCCAGTTATACATGGGAAATTCGTCATGGATGCTTTCCATATATGCATCCCGATGCGTCTTTGCTAAGATGGATGCCGCCGCAATACTCATATATTTTGCATCCCCTTTTATGATACATTCATAGGGAATGTTATAGTAGGTTTTAAATTTGTTGCCATCCACAATTATAAATTCGGGCTTGGTCTCCAGTTTATCGAGCGCTTTATGCATTGCCAAAATAGAAGCATTGAGGATATTGATCTTATCAATAGTTTCGGGAAAAATATGTGCTACCCCTAAATGTGCTTGGTCAGCTTCCAACATGAAACGCAGTTCATTTCTTTTGCTGGCACTAAGTTTTTTAGAGTCGTTCAGATCTTTATGGATTTCCGTACCATTGAGGATAATAGCGGCAGCGGTTACGGGGCCTGCCAGGCAGCCTCTCCCTGCTTCATCCGTGCCCGCTTCATTCGAAAATTTATGAAACCTGCTTAGCATTCCTTGAAATTAATATGAGATTTTAGGATTATGACCTAATAATGTTTAACATTTGAAAATTTGTATTAAACAATATGCAGAATATTAACTAAATTGTCGAAAATTTCGCAATAATCTTTCATATTTTAACAGATATCCCTTGTCAACCCCTATATCTCTTGCATAGTTAACGATTTATTATCACTTTTGCCCTTGACTAATTCAAAAAACTAATTAAATGAGATCAAAGTTAACTTGGATGTTAACACCCCTGCTGGTGTTATGCATGACGTTCTCTTTTGCACAAGAGAAGACGATTTCTGGTAACGTAACAGATCAAGACGGCATCCCTTTGGGAGGCGTTGCTGTATTGGTTGTAGGGACTACTACCGGTGTACAGACGGATTTTGATGGAAATTATTCCATCAGAGCCAGTGCAGGACAGGTACTACGCTTTAGTTACCTGGGACAAAGAACAGTGGACAGAACTGTTGGTTCTGACAATGTGATTAATGTACAAATGGAAGAAGATGCTGAAGCTCTTCAGGAAGTTGTAGTACAGGGTTACCGTACGGCAACGAGGGAAAAATCGAGTATTGCTTCCACAACAATTAGTGCCGAAACTATTGAAAACCGGCCAAACGCGAGTTTTGTACAAACCTTATCCGGACAGGTAGCTGGTTTGAACATTACAACCGCTTCCGGACAACCTGGGGCTAACTCACAGGTTAATCTACGTGGGGTTACTTCCATTAACGGTAACACGGAGCCACTCTTTATTATTGATGGAGCTCCTGTTGACCAGGATAACTTCCGTAGTTTAAACCCGCAAGATATCGCTAGTATCTCTGTTTTGAAAGACGCAGGGGCTACAGCTATCTATGGTAACAGAGGTGCGAACGGGGTAGTAATTATCAAAACGAAGCAGGGTAGTTTTAATGCCCCACTTCAAATTAATTATTCCGGGATCCTTAGTTTTAGTACGCTTCAGAGTAATGATTATGACCTGATGAATTCTCAAGAACAGTTAACGCTGGAGAACGAACAGGGGGTAGGACTTGGAGCTTCTTTAACACCAGGTGAGATAAACGGATACCAAACAACAGATTGGGCAGACTACTTCTTTGATACAGCCCTTACTCAAAACCATACCTTATCCTTATCGAATGGTTCTGAAAACTTTTCACAATTTACCTCTTTCGGGTATTTTGATCAGGAAGGTATCTTACAAGATTCGAACCTAAAGCGTTTCAGTTTGAGGAACAACAGCACCGGAAGATCTGCAAACGACAAGTTTAATTACAGCACCAATTTAACAATCAACTACTCGGAGTCTAATGAACCGAACAGTATTGGTTCCGGTGCTATTAACCGTAACTATGTATTGGCGGCCTATCAGTCGGTTCCTTATTTATCTCCTGATGATTACACCAATGGGGCAGACCTTTTGTCTCCGCTTTTATTCCGTAATACGCCACTTTTCCTTATCGACAGGTTAAGGACCTATACTCGTAGCGAGGAAGAAGTGAAGATAGTAGGTAGTGTTAATGCAAGCTATAAATTGGCAGATAACCTTGAAGCAAGGTTGGTAATGAGTGCGGATTATCAAAATGAGATCCT
>CBDUAW010000336.1:0-3320 GCA_965365215.1 uncultured Eudoraea sp.
ACAAAAACATTTAACCTGCTCAGCTTAAATGAGATCTTCTCTTCAAATGTACTTTCGTTGAGGATCACAAGGCGGTACTTATGAAGCAACTTTCGCTTGATCTCCTTTCTCTTTTTAACTTTTTTGGCCATAAAGCACAGTAATAGCGCTAGTCTATTCGTAGATATTTTTCCCCAATTGTTATTGAAAAGGTAAAACCGGGGGGTCTAAGATAGCGCATTTCGACATAAAATTCATTCCCTGCAATTTAAATCCCTTCTTCCCGTTATTATTAACATTAAAATAATTTCTTTTTAGTACCTTTGTTATCCATTAAATCGTAAGATATGTTGTCGTTATTTACTTTTTTAGCTATAGGACCCTGGCAGATTGCTATTATTGTCATGGTTGTATTACTCCTTTTTGGAGGTAAAAAAATTCCTGAATTAATGCGTGGTCTTGGTAGCGGGATTAAAGAATTCAAAGATGCCTCAAAGGAGGATGAAAAAATAGAGGAAAAGAACGACTAAGCCGTTTTCTCCTCATTCCTTATATAGAACACCCGCTCCGGGTGTTTTTTTGTGCCCAATTTTATCTATTAATGTACTGATTGGTCTATTTATCAATGGTGCAAGACATCCTCCTGCGTATTTTCCTACATCTTTCAGCCGGGATATCCTTTTAATGGCGGGATTTGATCGATAAACTACATAAGTTGCACTTACACGACATAATTCCCCTCTTTCACAACAAAAAGTAACGAGAGCGCATAAGAACCGGTAAATTCGGCGTTAGAATGAAACCTAATACGTGCTTCCATACACAAGAAGCAGCGAACTCAGATGAATACACTAATGCCACTTGCTTTTATAAAAAACTTTTTCCGCTATTCGCGGTTCTCCCTGTTTTTAACGGGCTTATTAATCCTTTGTTTACAGACCTTGGAAGCTTCTACCAGTACTTCCGTACTTTATACACCTTCCGAAAGGAACTCAATTGAGTATACCCCTGCCGATGAGGCCTTTCTGGCACAATCCAGAAAATTGAAAGTAGCACATAGAAAGATCTCCGGATTAAAAGGGGTCTCCAACGGATATTACCTTGTAGCTGGGGTATTTGGCAGTACAGATAACGCAAAGGCTTTTTCAGACAAACTAAATACCCTTTCTTTAAAAGCGCAAATATTGCGGAATCCCGCTAACAATTTGAACTATGTTTACCTGGGGTATTATCCAAAAGGTTTGGCAGCATTGAAGGCCTACGTTGGGGACATAAATCAAAAGTATAAAGAGAAAATCTGGATCCTCAATGTGGAGAACAAGCGTGCCGATACCCCTAAAGCTCCGAAAATAGAAGCTCCGAGAAAATCAAAAACCCCATCTGTTACATCCGATCGCGGGTTCAAAGCGACTGCAAAGCTACATAAAATCCCAACCAGGACAGTAAATGAACTTAGGGGATTATCTTCCGGGTATTACATTATCGCAGGTGTGTTTGGAGATGCCTCAAACAGTAGAAGACTCATTGAAAAACTAGAGAAAAAATCCTTCCAGCCTCGTATTATAGAGCACCCGGACAAGGAACTACAATACGTGTCCTTACAGAAATACGACCATTGGGAGAAGGCTGTTGCTGCTTGTACCACTGCCTTTAGTGGTAAGTATCAGGAAAAAGTATGGATATTGGAGGTCCCAGAGCTAGATAAAAAAACGGAGATCCCTTCGGGTATTGAAAAAAAAATAGAAGAAGAAATTGTTCCTAAAAGTAAAAAACCGAGGGCAGTAAAGCATATCGCATCCTACAATGATAAATTGTTGGAAAAAGCCGATCTCTATTTTGACAAAATGTGGTATGCAGAAGCGGCAGAACTTTACGAGTTAGTTCTTGCCAAAGACAGAGACAACTACACCTACAAAATCATTGAAAGAGCAGGTGACTCCCATTACTTTAACACCAATATGGAGCGAGCCCATTATTGGTATGATATACTGTACAGGGATTTCAGAAAAGAAATGTCTGCCGACAATATTTTTAAATATGCACATGCCCTTAAAGGCACAGGGAAATATGCACGTTCCAAACGTTTGATGCGTTTGTATGAGCGAAAAATGAAAAAGGACGGTGGGGCCAATACTGATGACATGAACAAAGCCACTCCCAGAGAAGTTGTCCTGGACAATATCCTGGCTACTGCAGGGGAGGTTGAAGTTAAAAACCTGGCAATTAATTCCAGATACTCGGAATTTTCACCCATGTTCCACAACGAAAATGAGTTGGTCTTTGCATCCTCAGTAGATTCGGCATTTTTTAGTACCAGGCGGTATAAATGGAATAACCAGCCTTACCTAGACCTCTATAGAGCCAAGATCAATGAGGAAAACCAGGAAGTGCGCAACGCCACCAAATTCTCCAAAAAGATAAACACCAAATACCACGAGGCCTCTGTAACATTTTCCGCCGATAACAACACCATGTACTTTACCAGAAATAATTATGGAAAGAAGCAGAAGCGCGATAAGCATGGCGTAAGTCATCTAAAAATATACATGTCGACCAAAATTGATGGGGAATGGGCTGAAGCTGTAGAGCTTCCTTTTAACAGTGATGAATACTCCACAGGCCACCCTGCATTAAGTCCGGATGGAAAACAACTGTATTTTGTGTCAGACATGCCGGGAAGCATCGGGAAAACGGATATTTTCGTAGTAGATGTACTAGGCCCAGGGCAGTTTTCCCAACCCAGGAATCTAGGCCCGGAGATTAATACAGAGCGCAGGGAAATGTTCCCATTCATCAATGAGAAAAAGCTTTATTTTTCTTCAGATGGCCATGTAGGTCTCGGAGGTCTGGATGTCTTTGAGGTTGCCTATGATACAGAGGAAGGCTTTTTGGAAGTGCGCAATCTTGGTAAACCCATTAACAGCAGAGTAGATGATTTTTCCTATATCATCAACGAAGATACGCAACAAGGCTTTTTTGCCTCTAACAGACGAGGTGGGCAGGGAGATGATGATATTTATTCCTTTAAAAGGTTAATTCCTGAAGAACTTAATGAAAATGCAATTGCCGGGGTTGTTACAGAAAGAGTCTCCGGAGATCTGATGCCTCAGGCGCTCGTTGTTTTACTTGATGAAAACAATATGAAGCTTAAGGAAATGGTCACTCAAGATGACGGAAGCTTCCTATTTGAAGATCTGGATAGCAATACCAAGTACATTGTTAAAACGGTAAAAGACGATTACCAGGAAATTAAGGTGGTCGTTAATACCAAGGAGAATGAGCGGATTGAAACCAATATGGAATTAATGGATGGAAATATCGAAAAAGAAGTTTATGAGCGC
>CBDUAW010000337.1:0-3317 GCA_965365215.1 uncultured Eudoraea sp.
GCGAAACGCAATTTCGCAGGCGCCACTGTTATTTCTTATAAATCCTCATTGCTGAAATGAAGCTTATAATTTAGATTTTTTCTAAATTCAAAATGTTCGGGCGTGCCTCAACGAAAAAGGAGTTAATTCCCGCCATCACCTGAATACTCCAACTATTTTCCCGAGTAAGAGCCGCATACAATGCCGGCTTTTTCTCGTTCAAGATTATGTTACGGGACTCGCGAGGCTTTGTGCCGAGCAATTCCCGCCATGACTTAGTTTTTCAAGCCCTTTTACCCCCCCTTGGAATTCTTCATTTCTTTTCTTGTCTAAAAGAAAAGGATACTTTATCAAGAGTCCATTTTAATATGACACTTTAAAACCGGAAAGCCTTACGAACAAAATCAAAAACAGTTCGCTTTTCTTATTTTTGGAGGACAAGGGCCAAGATTTGCGCCCTGAATATCGAAATATGAATTCAGAACGATACTTATGAAACTAAAATTCATCAAAGAATTCAAGGAATTCGCCGTCAAAGGAAATATGATCGATATCGCTATTGGGGTGATCATAGGAACGGCCTTCAACAACGTGGTCAACGTGCTCGTGAAGGAAATCTTCCTTCCGCCCCTCTCCTACCTGACTGACGGGATCAACTGGGAGAACAAGAAGATCATCCTCAGGGAGGCGGTCACCCTGGACGGAGTTATCAAGCCCGAAGAGATCGCCATAGGGTACGGCAAACTGCTGGAAGCAGGCATTGATTTTCTCATCATCGGGTTTACTGTATTCCTGGTAGTGAAGGCCATGAATTCCATCCGAAATAGAGCTGACGACCCTAAGAACAAGACAGAAGCCACGCCGAAAAACATCGAACTGTTGAGCGGCATCTCAGAACTCATGGAAAAACAGGTAGAACTGCTCGAAAGGATAGAACGCCAGCAGAAGGAAGAATGATGAAAGTACAGACTACTCTTTAGACTCTGTCCAGGGGGCCGTGAATGTCCTGCCCGGAGGCACGATTAGCAAAGCTACTTCCCTGCTGTTGTAAGAATAAATAAAAACCCAGTCAAAATATTTTGACCGGGTTCATATTATTAAGTGTAATTAAGGTTTCCTAATACGTAATCTCTCCGATTAGTCTCCAGGTTGAAATAACAGTACCATCACCAGCAGGACCAAACTTTGCGTCTTTAAAAAGCAGTTCTCCTGTGGCCCCTTCAAATCTTCCCGTCCCGTCGATTATTTTAATAGGGATGGGATTACCGTTCGCATCCTTTGTATTTTCAAAAGTTCCGGTTTGACCACTAGGATCAGCATCAAAATCGAGAATTAGCGTAACATCTTCCTCGGTGGTAATCTGATCGCCATGTGCTCCGATATAGTTAACATTATAGATAACGCGAAGAGAATTAGGTCCGGTTAAAAAGCATGTGCCGTCTATAGGTCTTCCAAAACTTCCCGCTTGTATTTTGCCTAAATGTGTCATGTTACCGGAAATAATGTTGGTTGTTAGTACAACACCTTCAGATACGGGGACGCAGGCTATGGTGGGTTGCGTGAGATCCGCTACATTGCTAAACTTACCCCGCCAGGCTCTTGTGGCTTTTTTGGCCTTCTTAGATTTGGCATTTACCGCTTCAAGGTTTTCCGAGTCCAGCACAGTATCTGGGCTACAGGAATAGGGAAGGACAAACAGGACCACCAAGGCCAGTTTAAAAATAGTTTTCATGATTAGAAAAAATTATGTTATTTATGGTGTGCCCTATTGTACACAAGTTAGAAATAGGTTAATTACATCTTCGTCGGGGGATAAAGAAGTCTTATAAAACTCCTGCTACAACCAATGAATGTTGTTAAAACTAGGGGAGAACGGCTTAATAGCATTTGAATTAAGGATCATTGAAAAAGTAATCCTTTACGAAGCAAAACTGCAATACATAAGGACGAAACGCCTATGTAAGTTTCCCAAGGTATCCTATTAATTTTCAAGCCCTTCAGTGGTCCATGCTATAATACTTCTAAGAAATTAAGCTAATATCCGGAATATCCTTATTTAGTACCACTTCATCTGATATTCTTCCAAAGCGCATAATAAAACGGAAATTTGGAATATCTTACTAAAGATCAGTTAAGTAAGCTAGAGATTCAAAATACCCAAGGTGTTAAGAACAAGGAAACAATTTATTATTATCCTGATCCTGGTTATTGCCGGTTTTTGTATTGGGATATACCTTCAGGATCTGAAGCACCAGGAGAGTACGGAAGCTGCCTGGAAGGCCAACAGGTTTAATATGGAACGTTTCTATGAAATACGGAATTATACCATTAAATTAAATGCTAACAACTGGCAAAACATGCGCGATAGCATAGGCCAGGAACTGGATAGTTTTATGATCTTGCGATTCCGTAAAGAGGTGGATAGTCTAAGAAATATTCATCCATAAATTGTGAATATTAGGATTCAAATCGGTACAATCACATTTAACTAAAGGCGTATTTGATCTTTTACCTTTGAATGACGTTTTCAGAATGCGTCAAATCTAAACTTCTGCCCACCAACGGAAGCTTCATACATAAGGCCTCCTTTTTGCATGGTAAAAACCAAAACCCCGTCTACGTATTTCGCATCGGCAGATGCCCCCTCTGTTACGGCTACGGCCGACACCTGAGCGGCAAATTCCACTTTGTTCTCTTTAAAGCGGTCCATGGCAGCCTTGTTTTCAAAGAAAATGATTTCCCTGTAGGCCTGCCCGCCCCATTGAAACCCGATGCTTAGCTGTGTAAGTTTAGCCATCCCAACTTCCTCGCCCTTTTCATAGGCTACCCCGTTACCAGCAGCTCCGCCTATCCCAATGGCTCCCTTCCCTACATTGGGGAAAATGACATATCCGTACGAATTGTTAAAATGCCGCTCCATCCGCCAATCGGATTCCAGAAATTCTGCTTTGGCCTCCTTGGCATCCTGCCTTATCTTGGCAACTTTTGCTTTAGACTGCCCATAGGTAAAAGCCGACCCAAGAAAGAGGATAAAAATTAGACCTGATATTACTTTGATTTGTATTTGTTTATTCATCATTCCTATGTAATTTGTTATCCTATGTAAATACGTAAATTTTTATTCTAAATTACGGAAACTAATAGTAAGACGTAATGAAAATATCGAACTAAATCATGAAAATTGCCATCCTTTCAGACATTCACGACAATGTATGGAACCTCCAGAGGGCCCTTAAAGCTTCTGAACTGCAGGCTACGGAAGCCATGCTTTTCTGCGGAGATCTCTGCGCCCCTTTTATTATCAATGTCCATTCCCCATTGTGCGTTGATATCTTTTC
>CBDUAW010000338.1:0-3309 GCA_965365215.1 uncultured Eudoraea sp.
GGATCTGGAAATGATCTTCACTATCTATTCCCTGAATAATTGAACGGCGCGATTGAAGATCTGTCATGACATTCCCAACCATATCTTCTGGCACCTTAACTGTAAGTTCCTGTATGGGTTCCAGCAGTTTTGGTTTGGCGTTTAGAAAGGCTTCCTTAAAGGCCTGGGCGCCTGCAATTTTAAAGGCAATGTCATTGGAATCCACAGAATGCATCTTACCATCATAGACCATAACACGTACATCTCGAATATAGGAACCTGTTAGAGGTCCTGATTCCATCACTTCCAAAATTCCTTTACGGATTGAGGGTAAATAGCGGGCATCGATTACGCCCCCAACAATACAATTGTAGAAGACCAACTTACCACCCCAAGGAAGATCAACTTCCTCCTTACCCCTGATATTGAATCCCTGAGGTTCGGGCATACCTTCGTGCCAAGGTTCAATTTTCAAATGCACCTCACCAAACTGGCCGGCGCCTCCTGATTGTTTTTTATGACGGTAATTTGCTGTGGAGGAACGCTGTATGGTTTCTCTATAGGTAATTTTTGGTTCTTTAAAGACGGCTTCTACCCCGTATACATTTTTTAGGGTCCAGTCTATCGTAGCCAGATGCAGTTCTCCCTGGCACCCTACAATTACCTGTTTCAGTTCTTTGGAATATTCCACAACCACTGTTGGATCCTGGCTGTGGATTTTTCTCAAGGCATCACTTAGTTTCTCTTCATCTTTCTGATTGGCTGCATTTATGGCCTTTCTTGTCCTGGGCTGTGGATATTGAATTGGTTTAATAGTTACTTTCTTTCCAATCTCATGAAGGGTATCATTGGTTTCAGTATGTTTTAATTTCAGGGTAGCACCAATATCACCTACTTCCAGTTTTGAAACGGGTTCTCGTTTTTTGCCATCCATAATAAATAACTGATTAAGGATTTCGGTCTCCCCGTTTCTTGAGTTTTGTAATTTATCGTTGAGTTTTACTTCTCCTGCTTTTACTTTAAAAAAGGTAATTTGACCCAGGCTAGGTTGATATATGGTTTTAAATACAAATAAGGCTGTGGGCGCCTTCTTTTCCCGTACCAGGATTTCGCCTTCCACGGTTTGTTCGGGTCTTAAATCTGCAGCAGCAGGGGCCACATTATCTATAAAGCCCATTAACCTTCCGCTGCCCATATCTTTTAGAGCCGAGACACAGAATACAGGAAATAAATCATGGTTCAACATACCTGCCTTAATTCCTTGTCGCATCTCATCTTCATTGAGCGTCCCTTTTTCAAAGAATAGTTCCAATAATTCTTCATCATTTTCAGCAGCTTTTTCCACCAATTCATTATGAAGCTTATCGGCCAATTCTTTCTGATCTTCCGGAATTTCTAGTTTTTCGGGTTTTCCTCCCTGCTCTGAAAACTTGTAACACTTCATTTTCAATACATCCACTATACATTGAGCGCCATCCATTTTTATGGGATATTGAATTAAGACCGCATTATTCCCTACCAGGGCCTTAATGCTTTTTACGCTTTCTTCCCAATTTGCATTCATATGGTCTATTTGATTCACCACAAATAAGGTCGGTTTATGGTAGGTGTCAATATAGTTCCAAATGATTTCGGTCCCCACTTCTACCCCATTCTGTGCATTTAAAACCGTAACGATTGTATCGGCCACACGGATAGAGGATATTATTTCCCCTACAAAGTCGTCCAAGCCGGGGGTATCAATGATATTGATCTTGTAGTTCCGCCATTCCGTATGTAAAGGAGTAGCATATACAGAGGCTCCTCTTTCATGTTCTACTTCATGATAATCCGAAATTGTATTCTTGTTTTCAACAGTTCCCCGCCGGTTGATCAATCCTGCCTCAAATAACATGGTTTCTGCCAGGGTAGTTTTTCCACTATTGTGGGCTCCTACAAAGACCACATTTTTGATGTGTTTGTCGTCATATACTTTCATGAGCTTGTTTTTAGAAGTTTGCGCGTAAAGCTAAGGCCGCCTATTTTCCTAAAATACGATTTTTGTCAGGTTTATAAAAGATATTACAATGCTAAATACCCTCAATGAACATATATATTTTACTAAATATTTCAGGGCATCTTCTGATTTTTAGCACAAAACATTGTTTGATAAAATTTAACATTTAATCATGCAAACTTTTAAAAACCTGTAATACAGCATATTACATTTTTTTGAGGCTTAAAATATGTTAAAAATTGCATAAAACGGTACTATTTTATACATAGTACTGTAACAAAAATGATAGTTGGGCGTCTATTAGGTGTAAGTCGTTCAGAAAACAATTAATAAATGACGCTAAAATTTAGGAAAAGCATCTAATTCTATCTGAATGAACCGAGCTAAAAAAGTTAACAACTAAAAATATTACAGCCATGAGAAATTTAGTACAAAAAACACCAACAGAATCGAGACGTAACTCTTTCTTTTCCAATTTCAGGGACACCAAAAGAGTAAAATGGACAGCAGCAAGACACTATGTGCATTAGAATAAAACATCAATCAATTAAAAAACATCAGTCATGAAAGCATTATTAAATAGAACACCCACAGAATCAAGAAGACATAGCTTCTTTTCTAATTTCAGAAACAGTAAGCGTGTAAAATGGACCGAAGTAAGGCATTACGTCCACTAACAGCAAAGTCATAAAATCATCAATCAACAAAACAGCATCAGTATCATGAAAACAATCATCAATCAAAGTCCAACAGAATCCAGAAGGTTCTCATACTTTTCAAGCTTTAAGAACAGCAAAAGGGTACATTGGTCTGCCAACCGACAATACGTGTACTAATCCACCTTCACCGTGACCAGGAGAATCCGACAGGGATTTGAAAAAAGAGGTAACTTAAACGTTAGCTCTTTTTTTATTCCTGCCTGGTAAACGGAACAAAACGTACCGCCATTAAATTTTTCCTTTTAATCTTGGTTCCCTTTTTCTCTAACAAGACCAGTTGCCTCACTCCATTATGTGGCCCCAGAGGAATTATCATCCGGCCCCCATCTTTCAGTTGATCAACAAGCGGCTGAGGAATATTTTCTGCACCAGCGGTAACCATAATGGCCTGGAAAGGACCTTTTTCCGGCCAGCCGTGATACCCATCACCAATTCTTACCACAACATTATTATAACCCAGGTTTTTAAGGGTTTTTGCTGCCTTTTTCCCAAGTTGCTCCACAATTTCAATGGTGAATACCGAGTCGACCATAGTGCCTAAAACAGCAGCCTGATATCCCGATCCCGTCCCAACCTCCAAAACGTGGTCTGTTTTTTTAAGCTTAAGCGCCTGTG
>CBDUAW010000339.1:0-3300 GCA_965365215.1 uncultured Eudoraea sp.
ATCAGCATGTTTGCAGCCATAGCGCTCTTTTCACTGCCCTATAGAATCAGTAAAGCAGATTTTATTATTGATTGGAAAGACACACAAAAACTGGCCTGGGGTATATTAATCTTATTTGGCGGAGGTCTGGCGCTTGCCAAGGGGATGTCTGTTAGCGGCATTGTAGATATGGTTTCCAATGCAATAGCCACCAGTGATATTAGTATATTATTTACCGCCTCTCTTTTGATTCTACTGATGCTGTTTATGACGGAACTCATGAGCAATGTAGCCTTGGTTGCCGTCCTGGCACCGGTAGTTGCCGGGATAGCCATAGGCCTTGGAATACCCATGCTTTACTTGCTGATCCCTGTAACTATAGCCAGTAGTTGTGCTTTTATGTTGCCAATGGCCACCCCGCCAAATGCCATTGTATTTGCCAGTGGGTATATTAAAGTACATCAAATGGCACGGGTAGGGGTAATTCTGAACCTGATCGCAGTAGGATTGCTAATTTTGATGTTTCAGTTTATTATCCCCCTGGTATTCTGATGGAACAAAAAAACCCTGACCAATTGGCCAGGGTTCAAATCATGTGCTATTATTTTACTAAAATGCCACTGCAGGATCAAATCCCTGAGGCAGGTATTGTTCAATATCAAAATCGAATTCAATCTCCTCTTCTTCCTCTATATATTCAATAGAGTCTAAATCGAAATAATCCTTGTAAGGATCAAAAGTTTTTGGAAGATATAGGGATGTATCAAACCCAATTACCGGGACAGATTCTTCTTCTATATATGAGATGTCCAAAAAGTTATTTGGAACGGAATAAGGATCGAAATCTGATGGCAGATAATCTGCTGTATTGAAACCTAGTTCCACTGGTACTTGATCTTCTATATATGCAATTGAATCCATATCGGTAAGACCAATATTCCCAGTTAAAACTCCTCCTTGAATACCATAGGTATTAAAGGCTAATAGTAAACCGAAGATTCCTGTTATTATATCTCTTTTCATAACTCTTAGTTGTTAATATTTAAGCAAAGATATAACCACTTTTCGGGCTTATTATTGTACTTCTGAAATCCTTAACAATTGCCCAAAAATCCCGAAAAAATGGGATTCTCAACAACTCGACCCAAAGACTGAGAACTCCGTATTTTAACATTCAAAACATTGCCGAGGTGGTAGCCTTTTGAAGAAAGATTTGCCAAGTCCGGGATTCCGTTTTTTGCGTTAAATATTTGTTAATTCAGCTTTTTTCATAGAAAATATCTATTTCTGGCACTCAAAAAAGGGAAAACAAAATAAAGCCCCGGTTTAAAATCGGGGCTTTATAGCTGACTAATCAAATAACTGATAGAAAAATGAGAATATCCTATCTTATCGTTTATAGTGAATAGGGATCAAATCCCTCGGGTAAATAATCGGCCGTATTGAAATCGAACTCAATAATCTCCTCCTCTTCAATATACTCTATGGAATTAAGATCGAAATAGAATTCATGAGGATCAAAGCCTTCTGGCAGATAGGCCACTGTATCAAAACCCAGGTCTATAACCTCTTCCTCTTCCATAAATGAAATTCCTTCAATACTGCCAGGTGCTGCGTAAGCATCAAAATCTGATGGCAGATATTGAGCAGTGTCGAATCCCAATTCAAATTCTTCCTCCTCAAAAAATGTAATCTCATTCAGATTTACATACATTTTGTTGGGATCAAAGTTTTCTGGCAGATATTCTTTTGTATCGAAGCCTAATTCTAGTAATTCATCTTCTTCAATAAAAAGGATTTCATCCAAATCCAATTCCTTTGCTGAATCGGGTTGTACCTTACTCATCAGTTTAGGAGCTATAAAGGGAGTTGCTGCTTCGCTAGTTTCTACTTCGATGACGTTTACCTCCGCAGTTATGCTGCCTAAAGCCACTCGCTGATAAGTGTTCTCTTTTGTGGCGATCTCTTCTTGCGGTGTGGTGGTAGTGCCGAGCATTACCAGTCCACATAGTAATAATAACTTGTTCATTTTAATGATTGATTGCTTGGCTTTTTAGCTTCGCGGTTTATGATTGTTGTTTGATTATAAGACGGATATAATTTCACTTTGTTACAGAAAATCGGCAGGTTTAACACGGAATTTGGAATAAGCATGTTTGCTTCAACAATTTTAAAAAGATCCTTATCTTATTGTTTTACAATATTTTAACACTGCCCGAGTCTACGTTCTGGCTAGGGCTTACTTATGATTTCATTAACAAAACAATTCGTTTATTTTTCAGTTCTTTGAAATCTTTTGTCAAACAAAAATTCGTTTTATGCAATCGAAAAATCTACTCACCACACTTTTATTATCCCTTTTAATTTTTGGTTTTCAACAACCTGCAAAAGCACAACTTTTTAAAAAGAAAAAAACGGAACAAACCGCCAGTAAACCCAAAAACGGAAAAGATAAAATTCAACCTTATGAAAAAGTAATTACCAAGGAAGCTAAAACAGATGACGGCCTCTTTGATGTTCATATGGTAGATGGGAATCATTTCTATGAAATCCCGGATTCCTTATTTGGAAGGGAAATGTTGATGGTAAGTCGTATCTCAAAAACAGCCTCGGGAATAGGTTTTGGAGGCGGCAAGATTAATACCCAGGTACTGCGATGGGAAAAAAAGCCAAAAAAAGTGCTGCTTCGTGTAGTTAGCTACAACGTCTATGCCGCAGATTCCCTCCCGGTTCACGAAGCCGTGGTAAATTCAAATTTTGAACCCGTGTTATATGCGTTCGATATAAAGGCCTTTAACAAGGACTCCCTGAACCCAGCCACGGTAATACAGATCGATGAACTATTCACCAAAGATGCCAAGGCCCTGGGTATGCCAGACAGGCTGCGGAAACGATATAAGGTATCACGGCTGGATGATAAAAGGAGTTTTATTGAGTCGATTAAGAGTTACCCATTAAATGTTGAAGCGCGGCACGTAAAAACCTACGCAGCTGCCAGTCCCCCTTCGAATAGTAGTCTTGGTTCCATTTCTATAGAAATTAATAATTCCATGATTTTGCTTCCCGAGGAACCAATGAAAAGGAGGTACTTCGACAGAAGAGTAGGCTGGTTTGCTCGTGGGCAGGTAGATTACGGCCTGGAGGCACAGGAAAGTAAAACCGTGAGATACCTGGACAGATGGCGTTTGGAAGTTAAGGAGGAAGACCAGGAAAAGTTTGAACGCGGCGAATTGGTAGAACCAAAGAAGCCCATTGTATATTATGTAGACCGGGCTACTCCAAAACAATGGGTCCCCTACATAAAACAAGGAATTGAAGATT
>CBDUAW010000340.1:0-3280 GCA_965365215.1 uncultured Eudoraea sp.
CCATTTCCCGTTCTTCTGCCGTGAAGTCATCGTATAATGCAGCTTCTTCCTCAAAAGTCTTGGCAAACTGTTCCAGACAGGAGTTGATAAAATTAGCCCCCATGGCATCGAGGGTTTCAAAAGTGCAATGTAGTTGGTAGTAGTTTTCCAGGCTATTGCTTTTGTTTCTCAACTCAATTGAGGTAATCCCCCCGCCACGTTTCTCCATGTTTGCCGTAATACTAGCGGCGCTTTCAATCAATTTTGGTTTTACCTTTTCAAAAAAGGCATGTAGCTTCCCGGGATCGCCCTTGTACATAAAATGTACCTGCCCAATTTTCTCCGTTCCAATTACCGTAGCCTTAAAACCTCCTTTATCTATCCAGAATTTTGCGGCCTTACTGGCTGCCGCAACTACGGAACTCTCTTCTATGGCCATAGGGATGGCATACATCTTGCCATTGATAAGAAAATTGGGGGCTATGCCCAGCGGAATATAGAAATTGGTGACGGTGTTTTCAATAAACTCGTCGTGTAGTTTCTGAAGTTCTTTATCACTATTCCAGTACTTCTCTATCAGTGCTGTTGTCTGCTCAGGATTATGGGTATAGTTTTGAGCAACCCAATTAATTTTCTCTGCCTTGGTAAGTTTTGAAAAACCCTCAATAGGTTCAATCATCCGAATCAAAATTAATGCCCGTAAAGATAGTGATTAAGGCCTAAATGCCCATGCCTGTCTGGAATGGGGTCACCATATCGAAACAAGGGAACATTTTGAGTTTTAATGTCCTTTTTTAGCGAAATTATTAGTAAACTTGGAGGTTTTTAATCAAATTATCAATTTTGATGTATAAATACCTTCTCCCCCTTATTCTCATATTTGGGACCCTGACACTCTCCACGGCCCAGCAGAAAAAAATAACATTAGAAGAAATTTGGAATGGATCTTTTAGCACCGAAGGTTTGGAGGCGTTCCACTCTATGAACAGCGGTGAAGAATATACAGTGCTTCGTAGGGACAAGGCAACTTCTTCCGTAGCAATAGACCTGTATGATTTTGAAACACAGGAAAGAATAAGCACCCTTCTAACTTCAACTGATTTGGCAGGGATAAATGATTTTTCTTCCTACTCCTTCAGTGAGGATGAAACCAAGATCCTGCTAGCTACAGAAGTTGATCGAATTTACAGAAGGTCAACACAGGCAATTTTCTATATCTATGACAAAGGCTCAAAAGACCTGATAAAAGTTTCTGATAACAAGATACAGGAACCTACTATCTCGCCAGATGGTACAAGTGTAGCTTATGTTTATGCAAATAATTTATACCTGAAGGACCTGGTAACGGGTAACACCAAGCAAATTACTACAGACGGTGAATGGAACCGGGTAATTAATGGGATTACTGACTGGGTGTATGAGGAAGAATTTAGTTTTGTCCGCGCCTTTGAATGGAATGGGGATAGCAGTAAAATTGCCTTTCTGAGATTTAATGAGTCAGATGTTCAGGAATTTTCTATGGATGTCTTCGGAGATGGGCTATACCCAATGCAGTACCGATTCAAATATCCAAAGGCAGGGGAAGCCAATGCAAAGGTTAGCCTACACATGTATGATGTTGCCACGGATGAAATCACTGAAATTGACCTTGGCAAACCGCAGTACATCCCACGAATGAAGTGGATGAACAATCCTCGCTACCTCAGTGTTCAAACTATAAACAGACACCAGAACCATTTAAAATTGCAGGTTGTGGACACCTCTAAGGGAGAAGTTTCCATATTGTTGGAGGAAAAGGATAAGGCTTATGTGGATGTCACGGACGATTTGACATTTCTCCAGGACGACAGTTTTATCTGGACCAGTGAAAAAGATGGGTACAATCATATTTATTTATACAACCGGCAGGGAAAGCTGATAAACCAGATTACCAATGGGAAATGGGAGGTAACAAGCTACTATGGATACCACGAAAAAAAGGACCGGATCTTTTATCAATCCACTGAAAATGGCTCCATTAACAGGGGGATTTATAGCATAAAAAGCAATGGTAAGGGGAAAAAGGAACTGGCTGTAATGCCCGGTTTCAACAGCGCAAATTTCAATGCTGACTTTTCTTATTTTATTCATAGTTTTTCTGATGCCCAAACCCCTCCTGTATATACCTTAAAAGATGCCCTAACCGGGAAGGAAATAAGGGAGATAAAAGACAATAATGCCCTCCTGACCAAACTGGAAGCTTATGAGATAAGTCCGAAGGAATTTTCCACCATCAGCGTTAATGGGAACGAATTAAATATGTGGATGGTGAAGCCCAAGGATTTTGATCCAGCTAAAAAGTACCCCCTTTTAATGTTTCAGTACAGTGGTCCTGGTTCTCAGCAGGTAGCCAACCGCTGGATGGGATCTAATGATTACTGGCACCAGTTACTCGCATCCGAGGGTTACATTGTAGCTTGTGTTGATGGCCGGGGTACAGGCTATAAAGGGCGAGATTTTAAAAAGGTTACCTATATGAACCTCGTTAAATACGAAACCGAAGATCAGATCACTGCTGCTCAGAAACTGAGTGAAAGAGCTTATATAGACGAATCCCGCACCGGAATATGGGGGTGGAGCTTCGGAGGCCATATGTCTACCAACTGCCTCTTAAAAGGCAATGACACTTTTGAGGCGGCTATTGCAGTTGCACCTGTGACGAGCTGGCGTTTTTATGATACCATTTACACGGAAAGATATATGAGGACACCTCAGGAAAACCCATCGGGCTATGATGATAATTCCCCTTTTAACTACCCGGAACTCCTAAAGGGTAACTATTTACTGGTGCATGGATCGGGTGATGACAATGTACATGTACAGAATAGCATGAGGATGGCCGAGGCGCTAATCCAGGCTAACAAGCCTTTCGAATGGGCTATTTATCCCGATAAAAATCACGGAATCTATGGAGGGAATACAAGACTCCATCTTTATAATAAAATGACCAATTTTATAAAAAACAACCTTTAGACAAACAACCAAATATCATGGCAAACATCACTAAGGCAGCACACGAAAAAGAATTATTCGGGCATCCCATAGGATTGTATATCCTTTTTTTGACCGAAATGTGGGAACGATTTTCCTATTACGGGATGCGGGGGATCCTGGTACTCTACCTAACGGCCAGAACCGTTGGAGATAATCCTGGCCTTGGATGGTTAGATGCTGAGGCCCTGTCGCTCTATGGCTGGTATACTATGTTGGTGTATGTAGCTTCTATCCCGGGAGGGATCATTGCAGACAAAATTATTGGGCA
>CBDUAW010000341.1:0-3254 GCA_965365215.1 uncultured Eudoraea sp.
TGCAATTCCAGATAATGTACCGGCCATTTCAGAATTGCTTCGTGTGACTATATCAACAAATAATTAAAAGCATAACATCTTTTGGTCGATTTACCATTCAATTCAATTAGATGTCTATGTTGAAGGAGAGGCATCCGGACAAAAATACCGGGTGTTTCCTTTTTGGTACTCCACTTCCAGCAATGCTCCCAGTTAGGGATATCTCCATGATGGATCGGTCTTAAGACATATTGCAGCATGCTTGGCTAGGACTAAATTGCTTTCTCGCTGCATTTGAAAGCGACTTACAGAGGAGTTTTATAAACAAAGGTATTTCCTCGCAGGCAGGAGGTGCCGTCATCTTCTTTTGCAGCGGAGACTGGATTGATTTCCTCCCCACCTTCATTACCATTTCTGTGGATCGAAAATCGGCCTTGATGGGGCTTCACAAAGAAAGCCACCTCCTTGCATCCGCAAGGGTTGCCTTTTTCTTTCCGTCAAATCTCAAGCAAGCTTGGCTTGTCCGCAAAGAAAAAGCCACCAACTCTCGTTGATGGCTTTCTTTGTAGCGGGGACTGGACTCGAACCAGCGACCTTCGGGTTATGAGCCCGACGAGCTACCTACTGCTCTACCCCGCGATGTGGACGGCAAATATACGACTGTTTTATGGTTTAATCAAATGCGGCCTAAATAATAATTTAAAGTCCCAGTCTCACAGGAATTTCAAAAATCCCTAACTTCACGGCTTTACCAACTTTTATGAACATCATAAACGACTTTCTGGCCGCCATTCTTCCTTATACCGAATGGGTAATGTTATTTCTAATTGTTGGCGGGGGGCTTTACCTGGTGATCTATTCCAAACTACTGCCATATCGATATTTCCGGCATGCTATAGCCATTACTTCAGGAAAGTATGACCATCCCGATGACCCGGGAGAAGTGAGCCATCTGCAGGCTCTTTCTTCTGCGGTGGCGGCTACCGTGGGCTTGGGGAACATTTCCGGGGTCGCAATCGCCATTTACCTGGGGGGTCCCGGGGTTATTTTCTGGATTTGGATCACAGCCCTAATAGGGATGTGTATTAAATTCTACTCCTGTAGCCTGGCGATAATGTTCCGGGATCGGGATAGTGAGGGCAACCTTCAGGGTGGCCCCATGTACTATATTACCCAGGGTCTGGGAAAGAAAGCACGGCCGTTGGCCGTATTTTTTTGTATAGCCGGATTATTCGGGGTGCTCCCGGCCGTTACTACTAATCAATTTACGCAAACCCTTATGGGGGTTATCAATCCGGATGAGACCATTGCCAGCCTGGGCGAATTCAACTGGAAATTTGGGATTGGGGTTGTCCTTAGCATTATCACATCGTTTGTAATTTTTGGGGGCCTGCAGAAAATAGCCCGAGTGGCTACTGCCCTGGTGCCCTTTATGGTTTTACTTTACCTGGCGTCGGTACTGGTTATTATGGGAATGAATGCAGAGGCTATCTGGCCCTCCCTGAAATTGATCATTACAGAAGCTTTCAACGTTAATACCGCCGTTCAAGGTGGTTTGTGGGGTTTAATTATTATAGGGATACGCCGTGCTGTATTTTCAAATGAATCGGGTGTAGGGAACGCCCCTATGTATCACGGGCAGTCTAAAACCACAGAACCCGTACAAGAAGGTTTGGTGGCCATGTTAGGACCATTTATAGACACCATTGTAGTCTGCACCCTAACAGCAGTAGTCATAATCCTCAGCGGGGCTTACTTAGAGGCAGAGACCAATGGAATTATTATGACCTTATTGGCTTTTAAGACCTCCTTATTCGGGTTTGGGGATATCTTACTAATGGTAATTGTTTCGGCCTTTGCGCTTTCCACGCTTTTTACCTATTCCTACTACGGCACCAAGTGTTTGTCATTTCTTAGCAATGTCAAAACCGGGAAGATCTATAACTATATTTATGTAGGGAGTATTACCTTTGCAGCGGTAGCTTCTGTAGACCTGGTGGTAAATCTGATAGACCTCTCCTTTGCCCTGATGGTGATTCCCAACATGATAGCCGTGTTGTATTTAGCTCCAAAAGTTAATCAGGCTATGAAGACTTATTTTTCTAAATTGTAATATGGCAGTACATAAGGCAGGTTTTGTCAATATCATAGGGAACCCAAATGTGGGAAAATCTACCCTGATGAATGCCTTTGTTGGGGAGAAACTTTCCATAATAACTTCCAAAGCACAAACAACACGTCACCGTATTTTAGGGATCGTGAATGGAGATGATTTCCAGGTAATTCTGTCAGATACCCCGGGGATTATTAAACCGGCTTATGAATTGCAGTCGGCCATGATGGATTTTGTAAAATCTGCTTTTGATGATGCTGACGTCTTGTTGTATATGGTTGAGATAGGAGAAAAGGCATTAAAGGATCAGGAATTCTTTAAGAAGATTCAGAATAGCAAGGTCCCCGTGCTTTTATTGCTAAACAAAATAGACCTGGCAGATCAGGCCTTACTCGAAGAACAGGTTCAGTATTGGCAACAACAATTACCCGAAGTGGAAATTTATCCCATCTCGGCCCTTCAAAATTTTAATGTAAAAGAAGTGTTTAACAGGATTTTGGAACTATTGCCGGAATCCCCGCCTTATTATCCCAAGGATCAGTTAACGGATAAGCCGGAACGTTTCTTTGTTAATGAAACCATCCGGGAAAAAATACTTCAGCATTACAAAAAGGAAATCCCATATGCCGTAGAGATAGAAACTGAGGAATTTATTGAGGATGAAAAGATTATCCGAATTAGATCCGTGATCATGGTAGAGCGGAATTCTCAGAAAGGGATTATCATAGGGCATAGGGGTTCAGCTTTAAAAAGAGTGGGTGTTGAAGCAAGGCGAGACCTGGAGAAATTTTTTGACAAACAGGTGCATCTTCAGCTCTACGTAAAAGTCAGTAAAAACTGGCGGAAGGATCCCAGAAGCCTCAGGCGATTTGGATATAATCCCAGGTAGTTCTCAAACATCCAGGACATCCATCATAAACCCATATAATTGCCTCATTTGAGGTTTGCCTTTGCGTTTGCCTGCACGCCCGAAAGCATAGAGCACAAACCAAAGCACCACCATAAAAATCATTGCGCCGATCTGTAGGCCGAACGGACGGTCCAGGGCAGCACTCGAATAGGCCCAAATTCCAAATATCACAAAGAAAGTGGCCACCCCGAAATGAAGGAACATAAAAAAGGTCCACAAGGTAGGTTTGGGGCCAAACAAGCCGTATAATTT
>CBDUAW010000342.1:0-3252 GCA_965365215.1 uncultured Eudoraea sp.
CGAATGTGTGGAATATATAACCTGGATATCCTTTTTAATATCATCAAACACTTTGGTATTCAAAAAATAAGGATTTCCGAAAAGATACAACACAATTTGCCGGTTTTTTAGGAGGGCGTGAAGAAGGTTCATCTTCGATTTCGAAAACCCGAAATTGTGTTGTGGTTTTACTTTTGGAGGAAAAATTGCCAGCAGCAAGGGCTTATCATGATCCAGCTGTTTTGAGAGGTTTTCTGCAGATAAAGATGATGCTGATATAATGGGGAAGTTCAGATGTTCCTGAAGAACTTTGAAAAAGGTATTCCCTTGCATATGTGAGAATTCAACTCCTATAAAATCCTGGGATCTAAAATGTTCAAGATCGCTCTTATTCCCTTTGTAAAGGCTTATAGCATGTTTGGCCAGGGTGCTGTTGAGGTCTCCGGCTACTGTTAGCGATTCAAGCGGGGAAGCGTTGCAGATAGTACTTTTCCTTTTTAATTCCCAAATCCTTTTAAAGCTTTCTTCGATTTGGTCTGGCGAAGCATTTCTGACAATTGTTTCAATACCCTCTTTTGGATTTTCTGAGAAGCATAAAACATCATTGCCCGCATCAAAGGCTCTCCATTCGAGTTCTCCTTTTTCAGGAAACAACTTAGATACCGCATGCATATTGAGTGCGTCCGTAACAACAACCCCATTAAAGCCGAGGTCATTTCTTAGCATGCCCTTGATAATATTGGGTGATACAGTAGCGGGGATATCTTTTCCGGCAATGGCCGGAAGTGATAAATGTCCTATCATTACGGCATCAATGCCTTCCTCTATCAACCTTTGAAAGGGCACCAATTCATTTTCCAGAAGTTCCGCTTTTAGTTTATCAATGCTGGGCAATCCCAAATGAGAATCCGTTGCGGTATCACCATGACCGGGAAAGTGTTTCGCACAGTTTAGTATCCCCTGGCCCTGCATGCCACGTGCCAGGGCAGCGGCCTTATCAGAAACACTGTGCTTATTGCTCCCGAAGGATCGATAACCAATTACCGGATTTTCGGGATTATTATTAATATCGGCTACAGGTGTAAAATTCCAATGGATTCCCGCCGCCTTGCAGTCGATCGCAATACAATTCCCAACTTTCTCAATAAGATCTGCTCTATTCTTGATAGCGCCAAGGGTTATGGCATGCGGATATTGTGGTGTATTCTCTACCCGCATCGCAAGTCCCCATTCGGCATCAATACTGATCAGCAAAGGAATTTTTGCAACACTTTGATATCGTTTAACCAGTTTTTTCAGTACTTCAAAACTATTGGCATTGTATAGAACCTCTTTTTTCCCTTCATAATTCGTGGCTGCACTTGCCCTGCTATGAAAGAAAGATACCCCACCAATACGGTGCTTTTTAATGAGGGTCTCAATTTTTCTTATCTCTTCTTCTGTATCATTGATAAAAGCAGCCGGCATAAAAAACTGTCCAACTTTTTCTTCAACGGTGTATTGCGCTGAAGCTTCCCTGTATGTCAATAGTTTATTGTTCATTTACGGCTCCTTTTTTTCCATAATCGGGAGGGTACTTAAGATATTTTAAAAGTACAATAGATGGCAGTGCGGCCAATACCACCCAAATGAAAAATCCGTCGTAACCCAACCACTCCTGGACATATCCGCTGATTAAACCAGGTAGCATCATTCCCAGCGCCATAAAACCTGTTGCGAGGGCATAGTGGGAGGTTTTGGAAACCCCTTCGGCAATATATATGAGAAAAACCATAAATCCGGCGATCGCAAAACCGTATCCAAACTGCTCAAGCACCACAGTGGTTACAACGGCTACCAGGCTGGTGGTTTTTGTTATGGCCAGGAAGGCATAGAATGCATTTGGAATATTAAGGGAAAGTACCATGGGGAACATCCATTTTTTTAAGCCGTCGCGCGAAATCAGTATCCCTCCAAGAATTCCTCCAACGGTAAGCATTATTACCCCAACAGTACCGTAGATTGTTCCCACTTCGGCTGTGGAGTAACCCAGGCCTCCGGCTTCATTGCTATCGAGAAGGAAAGGAGAAGCCATCTTTACCAACTGGGATTCCCCTAATCTGAAAAAGAGAACAAAGGTAAGGGCCATTCCCATTCCTTTTTTCCTAAAGAAGCTGGAAAACACCTCCAGAAATCCTTTTGGTTTTTGGAGGGTAACTGCTTCTGAGGATTCGTATTTTGGGGTAACTAAAAAATTGGCGACTGTTAGGCCGAACATTATCACTGCCGCACATATCATGGTCACAGACCAGGCCTTGGTATTATCCCCATAATGGTTTTCAAGAAAACCCGCCAGGATTACCAATAGACCCTGCCCGGTTACGGTAGATAGCTTATAGAACGTGCTCCGAACCCCAACAAAGAAAGATTGTTTTTCCTGGGTGAGACCTATCATATAGTACCCATCCGAGGCAATATCGTTGGTTGCTGAAGCGAATGCAGCCATCCAGAAACAAGCCAGGGTAGTGGTAAAGAAAATATTGGTAGGCAGGGTTAGTCCTATCCCAAGAAAGGCTACCGCAACGAGCAACTGCATTAATAAAAACCAGTTCCTTTTGGTGCTTAGCAGATCCAGAAAGGGACTCCACAATGGTTTTATTACCCAAGGCAGGTACAGCCAGCTGGTATAGAGTCCTATATCCGCGTTGCTGATCCCCAGTTTTTTATACATTATTACGGAAACCGTAACCACCATAACATAGGGTAAGCCTTGGGTGAAATACAGAATAGGTACCCATGCCCAGGCCCACTTATTTTTTTGGATCATATGGATGGTTTGGTTTAAATGTATACATATTGGTTCAGAATCCTACATCCTATACTGATTAGCTGTTTTGGTAGTTAAGATGTCTCTTATTTATCATCTATTCATGAGAATGCTATTAGTTATCATTTCATAAACTGATAACGTACAAAACCTTCCATGGCCTCGTACTCTGCCATGCCCAAATCATTATATTTTCGTGCGGTTTCCGTATTTCGTTGCTCTGCCCGTTGCCAGAATTCACGTTCATCGTTACCCGGGAACATGGCGCTGTCTTTTTGTGATTGATGCTTGAAGATCGCATTTTTTTTGCGTTCCATATCCATTGGGCCAATAGGAACAGCCATCTCCATATCAGCAATATCCCATTCCTGCCATGCACCTCTGTAGAGCCATACATAGCAGTCCTTAAGCCAGGGCGCTCCTTCGGCAACCAGCCTCTCAAGGGCACCAAAAATTATCTGAAGACA
>CBDUAW010000343.1:0-3244 GCA_965365215.1 uncultured Eudoraea sp.
TTCCCCAATAGCAGTCTTCATATAAATATTTCCTCTATAGTAATTAAAATCACTGATCTCGTCATCAACAATTGGTCGGTATACATCTGCTACCCATTCGGCTACATTTCCAGCCATATCATATAGTCCAAGATCATTGGGCTTGTAGGATTTTACTTCTGCAGTAATATCTGCTCCGTCATCGGACCAACCTGCAATTCCGCCGTAATCGCCTTTTCCTTGTTTGAAGTTAGCTAACTGATCGCCCCGGCCAACACGTTGTCCATTACGGGTATAGTCCCCTTCCCAGGGATACTTTTTTCTACCTCTGTAGTTGTTGTATTCTCTTGTTCCTTGCAATGCTGCTGCTGCGTACTCCCATTCGGTTTCTGTCGGCAGACGGTATTCAGGCATAATAATTCCTGAACTTCTTTTGGCAAAAGCTGCGATTGAATCCTTTTTCTGTTTGCCCTGAAGGGAATCGATTTGTCCTCCGTAAACTGATTCCGGACGGTTAAGGTAGGCTTCTGTGCTAAAAGTACCAGCTATTTCTCCGGTTACGGCTTTGTATTTAGCATCCTGAGCCAAATATCCTTCCCTTTCCAACATGGCTTCATTAACACGGTCTGTACGCCATTCTGAAAACTGAACGGCCTGGATCCAGTTTACACCTACTACAGGATATTCTGCATAAGCGGGGTGTCTTAAGTAGTTATTAGTCATGGTTTCATTAAAACCAAGGCGGTTTCTCCATACTAGAGTATCGGGAAGTGCACCTTTATATATATTGGTATATTTTGGATTTTCAGGAGGATATACTGCCTTGAGATAATCCAGGTATTCCAGGTACATTACGTTGGTAACTTCTGTTTCATCCATATAAAAGGATTGAACGTGCTGGGAAGTAGGAGTATTATTCCAGTCGTGCATCACATCGTCCTGCACTTTTCCTTTTGTAAAGGTTCCCCCTTCAATAAAAACCAAACCGGGAGCGGTTTCCTGCTCTTTAAAATCGGAGTTGTATTGGAATCCACCTTCTTTGGCATTTATCTTCCAACCGGTAGCTCTGGAAACATTCTTAGAGCTGGAAGAGGAAGACTTGTTGCAGCTACTCACAGTAAGGGCTCCTGCAATTACGGTAAAAGAAAGAAAAACCCTGGTCAATTGTCTTTTCATCTGTATTTAGGACTTAGTTCTTGAACAAACCAATCTTAATGGTCTGAGATTCATGTTAAAAATTATGTCGCTTTTGGCTTATTAAACGATCAATTGTCTATTATATTTTATAGCCTCAAATTTTTTTTAGCCTGCAAATTCAGTGAAATTTTGAAATGTTCAGACAGTGTGATAACGCCATAATCAGCATAATAGTATGCAGAATTGTTTTCCCTTGTCAAATATGGGCTTTATTCCAATTTTGCGGTACAGGCAGAATCCGTGAAATCGTAGTAAACAAAGGCATCCGGACTGCAGATTCTGCCCTGGAATTTAAATTATTATCGAATTGTATATAAGATATTGTCAAAATGCTCGTTAACAAGTAACAATACATCTGATTTGCATGAGTATTTTATCGATATTTTGGAATTTTGCCCCAATTTTATTTAAATGAAAAGAATGAGAAAATTACTATTGATTGTCTTAGTATTTATGATATTCAAGGCAACGGCCCAGGAAGACAGGGTAATTACCACAGCCGTTCCATTTTTGACCATTGCAGCAGACGCGAGATCTGCAGGGATGGGAGATATGGGGGTAGCGACATCAACGGATGCCTTTAGTCAGCAGTGGAACCCGGCAAAGTTTGCCTTTGCGGAAAGAAAAATGGGAATCGGCGTTAGCTATACCCCATACCTGGAAAGTATAATTACCGATATTTCTCTATTAAGTGGAAATTTCTACAACAAGATCGATGATCAAAGTGCCTTTGCTGTTAGCTTGCGATACTTTACTCTGGGAGAAATTGAGCTTCGTCAATTTGCAAATGATCCGGGTACACTTGCAAAACCAAATGAATTGGCTTTAGACGGTTCTTATTCCCTAAAATTAAGTCCAACTTTCTCAATGGCCGTAGGCGGAAGGTTTATCAGGTCTAACTTGAAACTACCTGAAAATGGTGATGTGGATTCTCAGGCCGCCAGCTCATTTGCAGTTGATGTTGCAGGTTATTACCGTTCCAATGAAATTGCCTATAACAGTTTTGACGGAAGATGGAGAGCCGGATTCAATCTTTCTAATTTAGGGGGAAAAATCAAATATGACGATGGGGGTCAGGAAAACTTCTTGCCAACCAATCTTGCTTTTGGCGGCGGGTTTGATTTTATTTTCGATCAGGACAATGTAGTTGGAATTACTGCCGAGTTCAATAAATTGTTGGTTCCTACCCCAAAAGATTTTGACGGGGACGGAGACGTAGATGCAATTGATAATGAAGAATATCAGAACCTGACATTTTTTGACGGGCTCTTCAAATCCTTCGGGGATGCTCCGGATGGATTTAGTGAGGAATTAAAAGAATTTACATGGGCTCTTGGTGCTGAATATAGTTATCAGGACGCTTTTATGATACGAACAGGATATTTTAACGAAAGTGAGGAAAAAGGATCCAGAAAGTTTTTTACGCTTGGGGCTGGCTTTAAGTTCAAGGCTGCACAGGTAGATCTCTCTTATCTCTTTTCTACCTCTCAGGTAAGGAATCCTCTGGAAAATACCTTGCGTTTTTCGCTAACCTTTAATCTTGGTGAAGAATTTATCAACGATTAGAGAAAAGAATTATATTTAAAACCTGCCTCCGAGCAGGTTTTCTTATTTTTACTGCAACCTAATGCTTTCTTCTCTATGAAAAAACAAAAGGTGTCTTTTGAGTTTACACTTTTTGATTCACTTTCCGAACTTTCGGATCCTGACCGTTATTTAATGAAGGAGGCAATAAAGGCCAGAGAAAATGCATATGCACCTTATTCCAATTTCAAAGTTGGAGCTGCCGTCCTGCTTGCAAACAAACAAATAGTGATTGGGAATAACCAGGAGAATGCTTCTTACCCATCCGGACTATGTGCAGAACGTGTGGCCATTTTCCAGGCAGGCGCTAAATTTCCCGGGGTTAAAATTATGGCAATCGCAATTGCGGCCTTTTCAGATGAGCAAGAGAATGGTGCACCGGCAGCACCTTGTGGAAATTGCAGGCAATCTATCCACGAATATGAACAGGGGCAAGAGGCGCCCATTTCCATTTTTATGATGGGAAACAATGGTCAAATATTTA
>CBDUAW010000344.1:0-3241 GCA_965365215.1 uncultured Eudoraea sp.
GGATTTTGATCCAAAGAATTCCTGGGTTTTTGGGCAGATCAAAAAGATCTACCCGCTGACAACGGTCCTGCAGGGAAATAAATTCTTTATGAAGCGAATGGGGGTCACCGCTGCCACTCCCCTCTTTGTAGCCCTGATCGTCATTGAATTAACAGACATTCTTTTTGCGCTCGATAGTATCCCGGCCATCCTCGCCATCACAGCTGATCCCTTTCTGGTATTTAGTTCCAACATTATGGCTATTCTGGGACTTAGATCTATGTATTTTTTGATTTCAAGAATGCTCGCGAAATTCCGGTTTATCCATTATAGCCTGGTGGTGATCCTGGGCTTTGTAGGCCTGAAAATGCTTTTTTCGCACTACGTCCATCCCCCGGAATGGCTTTCCTTAACCGTAATCCTGGTGGCACTTGTGGGTGGGGTTTTAACCTCCCTTTTTATTCCTGAAAAAATTAAAGAAGAATAGTTTAGCTGTGCATCTTGGCCATCCCAATGTATTCCAGGACCGCTAACTCCAGGTTTTTATAGGCTTCCATCTGAAGATTAATCCTGGGCTGTTGTTGTTCCGGTTCCAGTTGGCGTGCTTCAATCTGCTCCCGAAGCAATCGGTTCTCCTCCTGGAGATCTCGGATATTGCTGCGCAGGCCCTGTATCCGCTCATATAATTGTAAGGTTGTGGGTTCGCAGACGTATGAGTTTAAATTCAGTATAAGCCTTTTGAGATCTTTATTTATCCGTTGTAGTCGTAGTATCAAAGCGCCTCCGTCTGAGCGTTTGGGGTAGCGGGAAATTTGTTCATTGGGATTCATAAGCCATAGATTTGTGGGAATTCCCCATTAAGTTACAAAATATTGGGATTCAAAAGCTTTAGGACGAGCTATTTAACACATATTTTCCCTAAAATTAACTTTCCGTTTTGGTGGTATGGCTAAGGGATGCTAACTTTCGCATAATTTGATCATCTCCTATGAAAAAGAGAAGTTGTTTGCTAATCCTGTTTATTGTTACTATCCCCCTTCTGGTCCAAGGCCAACAAAACCTGATAGCCCGCCAAATTAGCTTTGAATTTTTATCCAAAAACGTTAGTGGCACTATTGCTGATTTCCAATCCGAATCAAGTCTTGACCTTTCTAATCCCGCAAATACTTCCTTCAAAGGATCTGTTGGAGTTGAGAGTTTAAAAACCGGGAATTTTTTACGCGACTGGGCGCTTAAAGGAAGGAAGTATTTTAATGAAGATGATTTCCCACGGATCTATTTTAAAAGTACCGAGGTCAATGAAAGTGATAACGGATATCGCGTTCGCGGAACACTTACGCTTAAAGGGACTGGCCTTCCCCTAACCATCAATTTCCAGAGAAATGGAAATTTACTTGAAGGGGAAACCGAACTATACACTTCAGATTTTGGAATTGTGATCAAGAAAAAAAGAGAGGATAATCTGGTGAAGGTAAGGCTGCAATTGGAAATTCAGTGAATTAGGAGACGACATTACTCCGGAATACTCCGTTGTAAATCTTGCCGACGAGCCAATTCCCTGCGGGAAAATAAAGGGCAAAGAATAAGGCCATCCCAAGCGTAAAATTCCGAATACCGAAAGCCTGATCCAGCATATTGTTGGGATAGGCATAGGAAGACTGCAATACATAACCGCTAAACTCCAGCACCCCCATAGCAATTAGCCCGTAGGCATATTGGCGGTGGAAAGGCATCTCCCGAAGGAGCAGGGAAATAGGGATCATATAGATTAGGTAGACCGTAATTACCTGCCACCAATAGGTAAACCTGGCAATCTCTAGGTATTTCCCAATTTCATTCATCCCCAGGCCCCAGATAAAATATACGATGATGTAAACCAGCAGCAATCTTTTATCTACCTGCAGCTTTTGCAGTACCCAAGATTTCCAATCTGAGGGAGTATTGGGCATATTGCTTAGTTTGCCAATTTGTTTTCTATCAGCACCAGGGCATCCTTCACGGTTTGCATCTGGTCCATATCATCATTTTCCAGAATAATGTCGAAGGTGTCTTCCACGTCCAGGACAATGTCTACCAGGTTGGCAGAATTTATATTCAATTCGTTGATAAAATGACTGTTTTCCTGTATATCATCTACGGAAACATCTTCCGGGAGGTATGGTTTTACAATATCCCTTAATTGTAAATACCGTTCTTCTTTACTCATAGCGCTACTGCGGTTTAAAGGCCTTAAAAATAATACAAGCATTTACATCCCCAAAACCAAAACTGGCCTTTGCGATAATTTCCGGTGCAAAATCAAAACTTTTTGCGGGGACTTTTGCAGGATTGATCAATGCTGCAATTTCCGGGTGCAGATCTTCGCAGTTCATATTCCCAAAGATTTGTTGTTCTTTAAACTGCAAGAGCGTGGCCACAGCCTCCATGCTACCGGCTGCCGCCAGACCATGCCCCATATGGCCTTTAAAAGAGTTGATATATGGAAAGTCGGAACTTTTTAATCCCAGGGCCTCACTCCAATTTTTTATCTCAACCGGGTCTTTGGCCGTAGCTGTTAAGTGGCCATTAATCGCATCTATTTCCCCGGCATCTATTCCAGCTTCCATAAAGGCCTCCCGAATGCAGCGCTGCACAGCTTCGCTATTGGGCGCGGTCATGGTTCCGCCACCTCTTTGCCCACCGCTGTTTATATGTCCGCCTAAGATCTCTGCATAGATCCTGGCACCTCTCTCCAGTGCACTTTCCAGGGATTCCAAAACAAGGGCTCCTGCCCCACTGCCGGGGACAAAACCGCTTGCGGTAGCACTCATAGGACGGCTTCCTTCCTCCGGCCTGTCATTATATTTTCTGGGTAAAATCCGCATGGCATCAAACCCACCCCACACATAGGGGCCGCTATCACTACAGCTGCCTGTAAGGATATGCCTGGCCTTCCCTGCCCGGATCCGTTCATAGGCCATTATAATCCCCTCGGTGCCCGTAGTACAGGCCGAGGAGTTGGTTGTTACCTGGTTGCCACAGCCCAGCATCCCGCCGAGGTAGGCGCTGATTCCGCTAGCCATGGTTTGTATTACTGAAGTGCTCCCAAGACGACGCGTATTTCCTTCATCTACCAGGTAAATGGATTCCCGGAACTTATCGACCCCAAGAATTCCTGTGCCAAAAATCACTCCGCTTTGCCAATCGGGCTCCTGTTCTGAACTAATGGATAACCCCGCATCTTCCCAAGCATCTTTTCCGGCAATCACCCCATACATAAGTC
>CBDUAW010000345.1:0-3229 GCA_965365215.1 uncultured Eudoraea sp.
CGAAAGTTACAACCTACCTATGATGAGCGACTCACATGGGCACAGGGCGATGGGCATGGCCTGCAAGTACATCCTTTAAAGAAATTCAAGGTTGGCGGCCTTAATTGTTGGGAGAATTGGATGCCCTTACCCAGGGCAGCCTTGTATGCTCAGGGAGAGGATTTGCATATTGCCGTCTGGCCGGGAAACCTTAATAACACCAAGGATATCACAAGGTTCATTGCCCGGGAGTCCAGGAGTTTTGTTATTTCCGTTGCCTCGCTGATGCGGAAAAGTGATTTTCCGGAGCAAACACCTTATTTGGAAAAATTGCTGGAAAAAACACCGGAAATACTCGCCAACGGGGGTTCATGTATAGCAGGTCCGGATGGGGAGTGGATTCTGGAACCTGTAGTTAATAAGGAAGGTGTTCTGTATGAAACGCTCAACTTAAATAAGGTCTTGGAGGAGCGCCAGAATTTTGATCCTGTAGGGCACTATTCAAGACCCGATGTAACCCGCTTAATGGTGAACAGAGAAAGACAGGGAACCGTTAGTTTCCACAAAGGATTTAAAAGCTAGAAATCCGTCTCCCTTCCTGTTCAATTTGATACCTTTGCCAAAATCTTTAAAATGAACAAACCAAGGGGCAATAACAGATCTAATCGCAGTTCTAAGCCTAAAGGATACACCCGTAAACCTTCGGGCAAAAAAACTCTGTACAAATCGCAGCCACAGGGAACTTTAGATAACAAAGTTAGGCCATCCGGAATACGATTGAATAAATATATTGCAAACAGTGGGGTGTGTTCAAGAAGGGAAGCCGATGTATTTATCGCAGCTGGTAATGTCACCGTAAATGGAAAACCCGTAACAGAAATGGGATATAGGGTTGCTGCTGGTGATGAAGTTCGTTTTGATGGTCGACTTTTAAACCCTGAGAAAAAGGAATACGTGCTTTTAAATAAACCAAAGAATTTTATTACAACAACCAGCGATGAGAAGGGAAGACGTACCGTTATGGAACTTATTTCCAAGGCTTCTAAGGCACGACTGGTGCCCGTGGGGCGGCTTGATCGTAATACAACAGGGCTCTTACTATTTACAAATGATGGGGATTTGGCGAAAAAGCTTACCCATCCCAAGCATGGCATTAGTAAATTGTACCATGTTGAATTGAATAAAAATCTAAGCGCCGAAGACCTTCGAAAAATCAAAAAGGGTTTGGTTTTGGAAGATGGCCCAGTTTCTGTTGATGAGGTCAGTTATATTAACAAGGCCCCAAAAAGGGAGGTTGGAGTTAAGATTCACAGCGGACGTAACAGGATTGTGAGGCGCCTCTTTGAACACCTGGGATATAATGTGATAAAATTGGATAGGGTACTTTTTGCCGGACTTAATAAAAAAGATTTGCCACGAGGTCACTGGAGGCATTTAACAGCTCAGGAAGTGATTAATCTGAAAATGATCCAGTGATCAGTTTGGATTTGTTTCGTATTTCTCCTTGAGTAAACTTCGGACATTTTGCCAGAACGACTTGATGGCAGGATCTTTTGAGACTTTTAATTTTGGTTCAGCAATATATTCTTTAACGGCAAGTTTTAAAAAGGCTATTCGATCATTATCCCCGAAAAAATCCTCATATCCCATATCCCAGTCCTTAAATTCGCGTCTTTCTTTTTCACCAAAGTTTAGAATTTCTACTTCCGAATGACGATGATCTTCCTTAATCTTATCAAACAATTGAAGGACTTTTATATGATTTCCTTCTAAATATTGTAGAAACTGCCCGTCGTAGAAAATAAGACAACCCGTTATTTCATGGGTTTTATTAAACACTCGAGCCTTATCCAGCATTTCCTGGATATCCTGTTTTTGAAAGACAGGATTTGCTTTGGACTTATAAACCAGCGCGAACATTAATAGGCCTGAAAAAAAGGTTGTGTCCTAAATTTACAAATTTTTACGGAGATTATTGTGAAGCTAATCTTCCCGAAGTTTCGCTGCCATTTTGGCCCTGATTTCATCAAGACATAAATTGCCAATACTACCCTGGTGTGAATGAGATATATCTTTATTTGGCTTGTAATTTCCAGCTGCAATATCTTCGCCCATTTTTCTATATGCATCTCTGAAGGGTACTCCGTTCTGAACCATTTCATTGAGGCTATCCACACTGTAGAGATAGTCGTATTTGGCATCATTCAGGATCTCTGTATTGACCTCAATTTTCTCCAGGCTGAAAACCATTATGTCAAGGCAGGCTTTCAATTCTTGAAGGCCAGGTAGCATAATTTGTTTTAATAATTGCATATCTCGGTGATACCCACTCGGTAGATTATTAGACAGTAGGGTAATTTCGTTGGGAAGGGCTTGAATACGATTGCATTTACCCCGTATTAATTCAAAGACATCCGGATTTTTTTTATGTGGCATAATGCTGCTTCCGGTAGTTAGATTTTCTGGAAAACTTATAAATCCGAAGTTCTGACTGAGATATAAACAAATGTCCATTGCTAATCTGGAAAGTGTACCGGCCAGACTCGACATGGCAAAAGCGGTCGATTTTTCAACCTTTCCACGACCCATTTGTGCGGCAATAACGTTGTACTTCAGAGTTTTAAAGTTTAATTCCTCAGTAGTAAAGTCCCTGTTGATAGGGAAGGAGCTCCCATACCCCGCAGCACTCCCAAGGGGATTCTGATCGGCTATGTTGTATGCAGTATTCAGGAAGCTCATATCATCTACCAGGCATTCTGCATAAGCCGAAAACCACAGGCCAAATGAAGATGGCATAGCTACCTGTAAATGGGTATAGCCCGGCATCAGGACTTCTTTGTGTTGCTCGGCAAGATGTAAGAGCAATTCGAAAAGTGATTTTACTTCCAGCTTCAGAGTGGAAATTTCATCTTTTAAATATAATTGCATTGCCACCAACACCTGGTCATTCCTGGAACGGGCAGTGTGAATTTTTTTGCCAATCCCACCCAACGCATCAGTCAGTAAATGCTCAATCTTTGAGTGCATGTCTTCGAAGGCATCTTCAATTGTAAATTGACCATTTTCAATGGATTTACTTATTTTATTAAGTTCCCTTTCCAGTTGTTTCAATTCAGCCTCACTTAAAATGTTAATTTTCGCCAGCATCCTGGCATGTGCAATTGAGGCCAGCACATCATATTTTGCCAATTCCAAATCGAGAATACGATCATTCCCAACTGTGAATTGGTCAATCTTAAGATCTACACTT
>CBDUAW010000346.1:0-3222 GCA_965365215.1 uncultured Eudoraea sp.
GCGGGGTACATCTGTCTGTTGATGCCCTGGGCCATACAGAAACCTTCCTGAATTCACTAAATAGCTTAAGAAAACGTGGCAAACATCTACAAATTGGCTTGATGACCGAAGAACACAGCAGGCCGGAAATCCCCATGCCAATAATTGTAGCAAATGAATTGGAGATCCTTGGGAGCCATGGAATGCAAGCCCATCAATATCCGGAAATGTTTAAAATGATCCGTGAATCACCTATTGATTTATCAGCCATGATCTCCAAAACTGTTGCGCTGGCAGAAGTACCGGCGCTTTTACCGGAAATGAACCGGTCTAAACAACCGGGCATTACAGTTATCAATAGCTTTTAAAGCAGTTTGGAAGCCACATCCTGCCAGTTCAGCGCCCTTTCAAACCCGTTTGAATGCACATTGTGAGGTGAAGTAAACAGCAGTGGTCTGTTGCCCGTAAACTGCTGCAGGTTATAGCTGCGGTCGTCAATAAGCATGTCTCCTTTCAGGATGTGTTTATCCCCGCAAAGGATACGGTTTTTCCATGGAATAAAGGGGAAGTGTTCATCGAGCCAATCAGATTTCTCAATCAGGGAATTTGGGTATTGCATGGCCGCGGAGGCAATAAACAGTTCATATTTCTCAAAGAGTTCACGTAAAACTTCCTGGCTATCGGCAATCGGCTTCAGGCTGCGGAAAAAGCCCGGTCTCGTAGCGTGTAAGCGTACACTTTTCTGATGTGCTTCAGGGACCATTTGCCAAACTTCTTTCCCGTGGCACTCCTCCAAGGTAAGGGAAGCATTAAAATCTTTATTATACCATTCAATATGAGCGCCATAGGTGTCAGCGATCACTTCATCCATATCCACAAACAAGGTCATCTTTTGAAATTTTTTGCGAAGTACGATAAAAGCGCTTGAACTAAGAAATTTGCAATACTAAGATTACGTAAATAGCCACTTTGAACTTCTCCGCCGAAATAATTATTTTTTTCTCTTACCCCTATGAAAGCCGATATAGTAACCGAGAACAACCACCAATGCTAAAGGGAGAAACCAGATTAGCAGCACTTGAAAAGGGCCAATTGCCAGCTGTAGCATGTATATTTATTTAATTTTTAAAATTAAAAAACCTAATGGTTCTAATCAACTTTTTTTACAGCTTTCACCAATAATTCAAACAACTTCATATCATCATGAGCTGTACCTGTCTCCGGATGCCTTGGATTCTCAGCCTCGTATTTAAGTACCACCACCAGGTCCAGGGAAGGGACTACCCCAATGATTTGTCCGCCAAAACCACTGGCCAGAAAAGAGGGGTAACCTGCTACTTTTGTTAGCCACCAGTGATAGCCATAGCTATATCGGCCGTAGATTTCAGGCTCATGGTCTTTTAAGGAAGTTTCAATCCATAGGGGATCTAGGAGAAATTGATCTTCCCATCGGCCCTTATTCAGATAGAGATACCCAATTTTGGCCATATCCCTGGCCGTAAGGAAAAGGCTAAAGCCGGCCGTTTCTATTCCATTGGGATCCCTGTGCCATGATTGTGGGATTATCTGCTTATAATCGTTCCAGCGTTCGTAATCCGGGGCACCAGTTTGTGGCTGAAAGGGAATACCCATAGGATCAAACAGTTTTTCTTTGGCTAATTCCCCCGGGGTTTTCCCGGTTCTGTAATAGATCAAGGCATTTAGAAACTGGGAGTTCCCGGAACTGTATTTAAAATGCTTTCCTGCCGGGTAATTCTGACCCCGATCAAGAGCGCCTGCTACCCAGTCGTCCGTCAAAATCCATGCATCCCAAAGCGGGCCTTCTTCGTTCCAGGAGAGCCCGGTAGTATGCGTTAGGCAATGATGCAGGCTAATATCATTAAACTCTGGATAGGCAGGGAGTAGCTCTGCCATCAACTGATCTGTTGAAGTAAAAGCTCCCTCATCTTTGGCTATTCCCAATATAGCTGAGCTAACGCTTTTGGTGACAGACCACAAATTTGTACTGGCCTCTATTCCTCCTTCATGATAATATTGCTCATCTACAATAAAACCGTCTTTTATCAAAACTACTGCCCGCATCAGGGGATCATTTTCGGCAAACGTATGTGCCTGGGCAAGCTTTTGCAAGTCTATCCCCTGAGACTCAGGTGCTGCAGTTTGCCATCCGGCTGTTGGCCAGTAATTTCGTTGATTGTCTGGCCATTCAAAGCCTTTTTCAGGAACTATAATGGTTTCCCCTTTATCACAGGAAAAGGAAGTAAAGAGCATTAGGGAAGCCATGAGAAGGCTTCCACGGAAGTTTTTTGAGAATTTCATGTGCGACTGATGAATAATAAGTCGCAGGATACAACTAAGACCATAGTTTTCCTATGATCATTGTCAGTTCTGACTATTCTCTTTTCATATGCCACCCATCCCGGAGGCTATAACGCAAACTGCGTTTGTTATAGGTCATTTTTAGCGTTCTCATGATTGATGTCTTTATTTAAAAGACGAGCAAAATTGCCAATTGTTACGCCTTATACTATCCGGGACCTCCTCTGCTCGCTCATCCTATTTATTACCAGACTAATAAATATTCGCATTTATAGTCATAAAACACTTTAATGCCACTACCTTTGTACCCAATTTATTGAAAACAAGAAAACTAGATTTATGAGTAAAGTAAAAGAGAACGACACTGTAAAGGTTCATTATACCGGGAAACTTGATAACGGACAGGTATTTGACAGTTCCCTGGAGCGAGAGCCATTAGAGGTGAAATTAGGTGAGGGAAGCCTTATCCCCGGTTTTGAAAATGGACTGATTGATATGGGCGTAAATGAGAAAAAAACCATCACCATCCCAAAGGAAGAGGCTTATGGGGAAGTAAGAAAAGAGCTATTCCAGACCATTAAGAATGAAGAATTGCCCGAGGAAATAAAACCAGAAGTGGGAATGGGCCTGGTAGCTACCGGTCCTGACGGGGCGCAACAGCAGCTTCGTGTAGCCGAGGTAAATGATGATCATATTGTAATTGACGCGAATCATCCCCTGGCCGGACAAGACCTTACTTTTGAGTTGGAAGTGATAGAAATAAAATAGCGCTAAAATTTTGCGTAATTAGAGCCATTCCTCTGAAAAAGGAATGGCTTTTTTGTTTTTAGGAAGAGCGTAAGTTCAGGACTGTAATGAAGACTAAAGCAAGTATGCTAAATAAGATAGGTTTTGGAGGGGGTTGCCACTGGTGTACAGAGGCGG
>CBDUAW010000347.1:0-3219 GCA_965365215.1 uncultured Eudoraea sp.
AGTTGTGCCAGACTAATACCTCTTTCGACCGCCCATTTATATTTGTCGGTCCCATGAGTTGCCAAAGAGAACCACAGAGGTAAGCCGCGTAATCGTCTTGTTAACTGAATTTGGTAATCTGCAGGGTTAAAACCCATAGCACCTTCATCGTAAAAAATATCCAGGTAAGACCCTTCCTGTGCATGCGCTGCCTTGGCCAGCTCAGGATCGCGGTATATTACCGCTCCACAATCATAGGGAGAGAAAAGCCATTTATGGGGATCTATGGTTACGCTGTCTGCCCTTTCAATTCCTTTAAACAAATGCCGAACAGAATCTGCTACAAGCGCACCACCGCCATAAGCCGCATCCACATGAAACCACAACTTTTTTTCCTTACATACTTGCGCAATATCATCTAAATCATCAATAATTCCGGCATTGGTAGTTCCCCCCGTAGCCACAACGGCAAAGATGCGGTCCTGCTGTTTTGCTTCGAGACCTGCTATTTGGTCTCGTAGAGCCTTCGCCGTCATTTGGTCATTCGCTTCTACCAATAAGACATCCGCATCAATAACCTTGGCCATAGCCTTTATGGAGGAGTGGGCACCTACAGAAGTAATAATAATTCCCCTTTCCATCCCTTTTTTTCGTTGCTTTCTCCAGTATTCGCGCGCAGTAACCATTGCCGATAAATTGGCTGCGGTGCCTCCACTGGTAAAAACTCCGAAGGTACCATCGGGCATTCCCGTTAAGGAAACCAACCAGTGCATGGCTTCGTTTTCACAAAAAATCCCTCCTGCTCCCTCCATCCAAAAAGCCCCGTGGATGCTGGATGCGGAAGTAACCAAATCGAACATTACAGCCGCCCGCGTTGGCGCCGCCGGTACAAATGCCAAATGCCGTGGATGATCTATAGGAATGGTAGCCTTCACCAATACATCCCTGAAAAGATGAAAAGCCTGTTCTCCTCCCAAACCCTTGGCTGTTATGGTATCTCCGGCCAATTCTTTCAGTTCTTCTTCTTTCTTAGGCTTTCCCAGGGTTGGAGAAACATTGGATATTCGGTTAATGGCGTATTTCATGACATCGAGGGTCATTTCCACCAGGTCAATATCAATTTTATGCATGGATGTATTTTTTTGTAAAAATACTCCAATATTGTGTCAAGTAAGCTATAAAATCAATAGGTAATTACAGTGAATTCGAGTTGTAGCGGTTGCAGGGATTTTTGCAATAAAGGTATCAGTTCGTCTCCCAATTCAAGGTACAATTCCGAGAAGTTCAAGGTCCTTTCCTGCAAGGATTGATTGGGAAAGAGTTCGTTTTGAAGGACGGTCATCCTCACCACATGGTCTTTCAACTTGCGCTTCTGGGCTTTAAGGAGTCGCTTTTCCAGTTTATCCAGTCCTTTTTTCTGTTTTACCTCCTGTGCCTTTACAGCTTTTAAAAAGGTCTTATCTGTCTTTACAGCGAGGTCATAAAGATGTATAAATTGATCTTCCAGGAGCTTTTTTTGTGGCGAAAAATCGATCTCGATATTAGATATTTCCCTGATCTTCTTGTTGATCAATGTATTCTGTTTCAGAAAAAGGTCTCTCACATTCAATTTGAGTTTTTCTGTCTTCTTTTTTTGCTTCTCTGAAATCAGCAGGGCTGAGTTTCGAAGTAGTAGAATAGGAAAAGGCGTATCCATCGCCTCAAATGATGCTTTTAGTTGCATCCAATAGGCCAGTTCTCCCCCACCTCCTATATAGCAAAGGTTTGGCAAGATCACTTCCTGGTACAGAGGCCTGGTAATCACATTTGGGGAGAATCTTTCAGGGTGTTGTTCTAATTCCTGTAAAATTTCTTCCCTGCTGAAATTTAATTGGGTATTGAGTACATGGAATTGCCCGTTGCGTTCCTCCAATCGTTCGCGCAACCCTTCATTTAGGTAAAAATAATTGATCTCCCTGGGATTTACCTGTATTTTATAGCTCTCATTAGCCTCCTCTAATTTTTCAATGGTTATCCCTACCGACTTAAACGCCGTATGTTCCAGGATTTCTTTTTTTACATAGGGTATATGCAAGGCTTTAAGGGCAGGATCATCTCCGTCTACAATGACAAGCCCGTAAGCACCAAACAATTCGTTAGCTAGGTATCTAGTGGCTTTGGTCAGTGTATCGTTTTCCAAATACGCTTTTTTAAATAATTCCTTTAGGGAATTCGAATTTTGCCCTGGACCCAACTCCTGGGCAAAGGTCTCCAAAACAGCCTCCAGGCCAGCTGTTTTCATTCGGCCAACGGCACCTCCTGCTTCCCGGTTCCATTTAATTTTCTTGCCCTTAAAGTTGAAGTAATTGATTTCTTCAAAATCATGATCTTCTGTCGCCATCCAATATACCGGTACAAAATGATGGTTTGGATATGCTTTCTTTAGCTCCTTGGTCAGGTTGATGGCTGAGATGATCTTATACAGAAAATATAAGGGCCCTGTAAAGAGATTTAACTGATGACCGGTAACAATAGTGAAGGTATTGGCCTCAACCAGCTTCTCAAGTTGAGATTTGGTGGCCTTTGTGGTCTTAACCCCTAAATACTGTTTCATCAGTGCCTTTTGGAGCACTATCCTGTGCCCTTGGGGAAAATGAGCCCCCTTTTCTTTTATCTGGGCCTCAAATCCCTTAAGGTCAGAAAAATTATGGTAAAAGGAGTTGAGCTTTGCACTTTGATCGAGGTAATCACAGATAAGGGGTGAAAAATACCCGGTGTCTCTAAAAGGGATACAATCAATCTCCATATGGCCGTTTATAGTGCGATCAAAGATAAAATTCTCAATACTTTCCTTTCCCAAAAATACGTTAAGAAGTTAACATAATTTACTAGATTTGACTTCCTATAACCCACAATATCCCTTTATGAAGCAAGTATACTTATTCCTTTTCATTCTTATAAACGTTTCTATTCACGCACAGGAGCTGAATTCTCCTGGAGCATTTCTTGGATACGAACTGGGTACCCGTTTTACCCGTCATCACCAGGTGGTGGACTATTACGAATATCTTGCCAAAACGGCTCCGGAGCAGGTAGTTTTGCGAGAATACGGGAAAACCAACGAAGGGCGGAAACTGCTGTTGGCCTATGTTTCAACCGCGGCAAACATCAGGGATCTTGAAACTATCAGAACACAACACCTAAAGAGTACCGAAGGAGATACCAATTCAGATAAAGCTATCGTTTGGCTCAGCTATAATG
>CBDUAW010000348.1:0-3215 GCA_965365215.1 uncultured Eudoraea sp.
GAGGGGCTGGAACAGTCCGATCTGGAAATTACCCAAAAACCTGTGAGTTGCGCTTCTGAGCTAGTGAGGAAAATGGGAGGTAGCGATGAAGAACGCCTTATGGTTTCTGGTTTTGCCGGCGGACTTGGCTTAAGTGGAAACGGATGTGGGGCCCTGAGTGCCGCTATCTGGATGCAAAACCTCCGCTGGGGCCGGAAAAATTCGGGAAAACTCCCCCCTTTTATCCAAAACAAACCGGCAAAGAATATCCTGAAAACCTTTTATCAATTGACCAATTCAGAAATGTTGTGCAAAAAGATCACGGGACAACAGTTTGAAACTATTAATGAGCATTCAGAGTTTATTAACAATGGAGGATGCCAAGAACTTATTGATGGCCTTGTTAGCGCAGCACTTGTCCGTGAAGATTAGTGGCTTAAAGGCATGGATTTAAAACCACATGGTGGTAATCTATTGAACAAAATCGCTCTACGCATGAGAACTATACTTATTCTTTTACTTTTTATAAGTGGCTACACCTTGCACGCGCAAAACAACGCAGTTGATGGCCGGTATTACCTGAAATGGGAATGTGAAAGTCACCAAATTGAGTACAAGTTAAGCCTCCGTAAGGACGGCACCTATAATCTGGACACTTACACCAGGGAACTTGCCTGGAACTCTGATGTGGTAAACAAATCTGAAGAGGGGAACTGGCGCGAAAAGGACGGTACAATAACATTTTCTTCAAAAGCAGACAAGGATTTTGATGAAGAATATACGGTAGATCTCAATGGATCTATCGCTCGGTTTGTCACTACAACAAGCTCAGATGGGTCGGGTCAAAAAAGTAAAACCACTCTTATCTTCGATACTTCCAAAATCTATTGTATTGAGGGTATGGAATTTATTAAAATGGAATGATTCCCTGGGACAGGGTCCCTATAATTTAGTAGTGCAAAGGTAGCTTAGGAAGTAATCTTTCTCCTTGAAAGGTCTCCAGCACTAGCTTCCCAGTATCAATGACCTACATCATTGCATTCTGCTTATTGAGCCTATATATTAATACCGCAATTCGGGCAAGCAAGACAAGAGGGGCCGGGGCGCAATAGTGGCTAATATCTTATGATGGGATTAGAGTGAATTACCCCGGAATTGTATACCTGACCTGAACTGAAATGTTCGATGTATTTATCCATTAAAAAAATAGTAATCATGAAAAGAACTATGCTATACCTCCTGATGGGACTGTTCCTTCAGGCGCCGATAACGGCGGAAGCCCAGGTTTTAAAAAAACTCAAAAAGAAAGTAGAAAAGAAGGTCGACAAGAAAATCGATGAGGCCTTACAAGAACAGGATCCAAAAAAAGATACTGTAGCCCAGAAAAATCAAGAAGGGGAAAAAGAACAGATGCAAAAACCCCAGGCCGAAACCTCCCAGGACCCAGTTTTGGTCTGGGCTAAATATGATTTTGTGCCGGGAGACAATATCATTTTTGAAGATAATCAGGAAAATGAAGAGAATGGGGAATTCCCATCCCGTTGGGATCTCCAGGAGGGGAATGTGGAAATCGCTGAATTTGGAGGAGAAAAAGTGATGATGTTCAGAGGTGGGTTTCCTATGATTGTCCCCTATCTGAAAAATCCGGAGACAGATTATCTGCCGGAGGTTTTTACCGTAGAGTTTGACCTGCATATGCCCGATAGGAATATGTTTACCGTATTTTTCTATGACAGGAAGAACCAACGGCCACCTTCTGGCTCAACTGCCAAGTTGTTTATCCGTCCGGAATCACTAGAACTAAGACCGGCGAAAAGCAGCCTTCCCAATAAGGAATCCATTCAGAATAGATGGGCGCATATTGCTATAGCCTATACCAACGGAAAAATGAAGGCTTATATTGACGAAACAAGACTCATTAACATTCCACACCTGGATTACAACCCTACAGGGATCTCCCTGCATGCTTATTTTGCCAATGATCAAAGGCGCTACTACGTTAAAAACCTCCGGATCGCAGAAGGGGGAGTTAAATACTACGACAGGTTCCTGCAGGATGGAAAGATTGTGGCCAATGGAATTCGCTTTGATGTAAACAAAACTACCATCAAGCCAGAGTCTATGGGGGTTATAAATAGAATTCACAAGCTTATGACAGCTCACGAGGAAATAAAATTCAGTGTAGAAGGCCATACCGATAGTGACGGGGAAACTGAATTTAACCAGCAGCTCTCTGAAGGAAGGGCAGATGCCGTACTGAATTTACTGATCTCAATGGGAATAGATGCTACCCGCCTAACCTCTAAAGGATTTGGGGAGAGCAAGCCTATTAGTACCAATGATACCCCAGAAGGTAAGGGTGCCAACAGAAGGGTTGAGTTTGTTAAAATGTCAGACGAAGGGTAAGATACTGAACCCTTTGGTATTGGATCAAGAACGGGACCCTGCCTAACGGCAGGGTTTTTTGTGCATTCTTTGGATCCCTCATTTTATTTAAGATTTCTACTTCGGGTATTTCAACATTTATTATCTTATAAAGGATTTGTGAAACTGCTCATTTCACCTAAATTCTTAAACCAATGAAGAAGACATTTATTACGCTCCTATCCTTTCTTTTTCTTACAGTTTCAAGTGCCCAGGAAAGTGTAACCACAGTGAAGCTCCCGCTTCCTGACTGGGTTCCGGAAAGGGAAGATGTTAAAGCAGGGGCTATCCTAGTTCCGGAAAACCACGAAGCTCCGGAGGGGAAGAAAATTCAGATCACCTATGTAATCCTCAAAGCCAGGGATACAGTATCCCCGGAATTCCCGTTAATATTTTTTTCCGGAGGGCCCGGAGGAAACACTCTAGATCCAGGATTGGTAAACTTTCTATTGGAACAACCTATGCGCGATCAGCGTGATATTATCTTATTTGATCAAAGAGGAATTGGGTATTCCTCCGCCCTCCCCGATATGTCTTTTGCTTCATTTGACATTATGGCCAAAGATGCCGACGAAGCAGAGGAACTTGCATTGAACAGGGCTATGATACTGGAATATAGAAAAAAGTGCAAAGAACAGAACATTGATCCTAGATATTATAATAGCATTCAAAATGCAAAAGATGTAGGGATGCTTTTTGAGCAGTTGGGCTATGAAAAATACAATCTTTTTGGAGGATCGTACGGTACCCGCTTAGCGAGAGTTGTGCAAGACTTGTTCCCGGAATACATCCATAGTTCTGTATTGGATTCC
>CBDUAW010000349.1:0-3203 GCA_965365215.1 uncultured Eudoraea sp.
TACGAGCGTTTCCTTAATAAACCTACTTCCCAGGCCAATAATGTAACCACAGGCCGAATTTATCAAAGCGTTATTGAAAAGGAAAGACGGGGGGAGTTTCTGGGGAAAACGGTACAGGTGGTGCCGCATATAACCAATGAAATTAAGGAGCGGATCCAAATTCTTGGGAATAGTGGAGAATACGATATTGTGATCACCGAAATTGGTGGTACTGTAGGTGATATTGAATCCCTGCCGTATATTGAATCGGTTAGGCAGTTATTATGGGAATTGGGCGATCAAAACGCCATTGTGGTACATCTAACTCTGGTACCCTATCTGGCTGCTGCCGGAGAATTAAAAACCAAACCTTCGCAGCATTCGGTGAAAACTTTAATGGAAAGCGGAATCAAGGCAGATATTCTGGTTTGCAGAACCGAGCACGAAATATCGGATGAGAAAAAACAAAAACTGGCCTTATTCTGCAATGTTAAGAAAGAAGCTGTTATACAGTCTATAGATGCCTCAACAATCTATGATGTTCCCATAATGATGTTGAATGAAGGGTTGGACAGGGTTGCCCTGCAAAAACTTGGACTACCCATAGATACAGAACCCGATCTAGAACAATGGCACGAATTTCTGGAGCGTCATAAAAACCCAACAAGCGAAGTTACTATTGGCCTTATTGGGAAATATGTGGAATTATTGGACTCGTACAAGTCTATACTAGAATCATTTATCCATGCCGGTGCAATGAATGAAGTGAAGGTGAATGTCAGATCTATACATTCTGAACATTTGGATGACCATGGTTTTGATCAGAAAATGAAAGGCTTAGACGGCATTTTGGTAGCTCCAGGATTTGGGGAAAGGGGAATTGAAGGTAAAATTAAAGCAGTGCAATATGCCAGGGAAAGGGAGATCCCTTTTTTGGGGATTTGCCTGGGCATGCAGATGGCCGTCATAGAATTTTCCAGAAATGTACTCGGTCTTGAAGGTGCTAATTCTACAGAAATGGATGAAAGTACTCCCCATCCCGTTATCAGTTTGATGGAAGAGCAGAAGAACATTACCAATAAAGGCGGTACTATGCGATTGGGGGCATGGGATTGTGAATTACAGCCAGACACCCTGGTACACAGAGTTTATCACGGACAAACCCATATCTCCGAAAGGCATCGCCACCGATACGAACTCAACAATGACTATAAAACCCAGTTGGAGGAAGCGGGGATGGTAATGTCTGGAATCAATAAAGAAACAGAGCTCGTTGAAATTATTGAATTACCTTCACATCCATGGTTCGTGGGCGTACAATACCATCCGGAATACAAGAGTACGGTAGCCAGTCCTCACCCCCTCTTTGTTGGTTTTGTAAAGGCCGTACTGCAACACAAAAAAGAACAAACTAATGCCAGTTTGGCATAAACTGCACATTTGGATATATATTTGCAAACCCAAAGGAAGTTGTTAGGCGTGGAGGTGGTCCTGAATTTGTCAGTTCCTGTTTCTTAACCTATTATGTGCAAGGAAATTTAAAAAGGTAAATGGAAGAAAAGAAACTGGATATTAATTCAATTATCGGCTTTGTGCTGATTTTCGCAATCCTGATTTTTTGGTTCTATCAGAATCAACCCACCCAGGAAGAGTTAGAGGCGCAACAGGCTGAACAGGAAATGGTGGAAGCGGAACAGCAGGAGGCAGTTCAACCAGAGCAGCCCATACTCACCCAACCTGCAATGGACCTGAAAGATTCTACCGCGGTAGCAGATTACAAAAAATCGGTAGGAGATTTTGGATTTACCAAAGCAGAGGAGGGTACAACCACCCTTGAAAACGAGGTACTCTATCTTAAAATTAGTAATAAGGGAGGGCAGATTACGGAAGCCCGAATGAAGAATTTTGTTACCTATGATTCCGTACCGGTATATCTCGTAAAAGATGGTAATGCTCTTTTCGGATTGTCCTTTTCTACTTCAGATAACAGGGTGCTCAATACCAGCGACCTCTTTTTTGAACCCAGTTTAACAAATAATGGTGAAAACCAGGTGCTCTCTATGAAGGCCAAAGTATCTGCTAACCAGTTTTTGGAATATCGGTACGAAATGAAGCCCTCGGATTATCTGGTAGACTTTACGGTGCGATCCCAGGGATTGAATGGGGTGATCAACAGCTCAAATCCGGCAAACCTGCGCTGGCAATTAAGGGGTATACGTCATAATAAAAGTGTCCAATACGAAAACAGGTATACCCGACTCACATATAACCATGAGGATGGTAAGATCAGTAAACTTTCAGAAAGCGGTGATGATGAAGAAACAGAAGAAGCAGTGAAGTGGTTGTCTTACCGGCAACATTTCTTTAGTTCTATCCTCGCCACACAAACCCCTTTTAAAACGGCAGAATTAACCTCAACAAACCTGGTGGAGGAAGAAAGTAAGGAAACGCTTTTTACCAAGGAATACACTACTGTGGCGCCATTAGACTTTAACGCCGGCGAGTTGTCATACAATATGCATTGGTATTACGGACCCACAGATATCCAGGTACTTAAGGATTACAAGGAACTTGGGCTAGCAGATTCCATTCCTTACGGCTGGGGTATATTTGGCTGGATTAACCGCTATGTCTTTACGCCCTTCTATAGCTTCTTAAGCTCCTTTCTGCCTTATGGAATTGCCATTGTGGTGATGACGATCTTGGTAAGACTGTTGATGTCGCCGGTAACCTACAAATCGTACCTGTCCCAGGCTAAGATGAAGGTGCTGAAACCGGAAATTACAGAATTGAATGAGAAATTTAAGGACAATGCTATGAAAAAGCAGCAGGAAACCATGAAGCTTTATAATAAAGCAGGTGTGAGTCCTATGAGCGGTTGTGTCCCGGCCCTCTTGCAACTTCCAATTTTCTATGCGCTGTTTATGTTCTTCCCAACTTCCTTTGCCCTGCGGCAAAAGTCATTTTTGTGGGCGGAAGATCTGTCTTCATATGATACCATATTTGAATTACCGTTTACCATTCCGTTTTATGGGGATCACGTAAGTCTGTTCCCTATTCTGGCATCGGTCGCTATCTTCTTTTATATGACCATGACCACAGGTCAGAACATGCAGACCCAGCCAGGGATGCCCAATATGAAAGTAATAATGTATATCTCTCCGTTATTGATGTTGTTCTTCTTTAATAACTATGCGAGCGGCTTGAGTTTGTATTATTTCGTT
>CBDUAW010000350.1:0-3201 GCA_965365215.1 uncultured Eudoraea sp.
CCAAAACAGTTCGTAGCTGTTGGGAATATAAAGCGATAGTGCGGTTTCTGAGGAAAAGCCATTAGCACGTAAAAATTCCTGATCCTGAAAAGCCCTTAATAGGGCAAGGCTATCTGCTTCAATTTGGCTACTAATCCGGCCAGCCAGCAGGGCCAGGGATTCCTGATTGTTAAAGGACACCTTTACAGGCAGATTTTTGCTTCTTAGAGTATTAACTATCTCATTATTATTCAGGCCTTTTTTTATAGCATACCTGCCTCCTTTAACATTATTGATGTATTGCTTCCTTTTAGCAACGGCCTCAAAAGATTCTGGATCTTTTAAAAGGGGTCCAACCTGTGCCATAACCTCATCGAAATCAGCATCTGAGGTTATATAGATATAGGCCTCTTCATTGTTAAAATTCGTATTTGGCAGGAAAAAGGAATCATAGACCATGTAGGCAAATAAGCCCCCTCCTACTAATCCAAGCAGTACGATAATCAATAACAACCTTTTGATATACATTATTTATTTATTTTTTGGAATAAAAGTTCGTCTTTATAGGTCCCTCTGGAATAAATCCAGTCTATTTTTCTACCGCTTTCCGAAAATCCAAGTTTTTGGAATAAATGGATACTCGGGGCATTATCTTCCCCCACATTAGCATATAATTGCCTTAGTTGAAGGGTTTGAAAGGCATATTCACATAAAAGGGTGAGCGCTTCTTCTCCATAGCCCTTATTTCGGTCTGTACGCTCTCCTATCACAATCCCGATTCCAGCCCTTTTGTTCTTAGGATCAAAATCGAACAGGTCAATCAAGCCTATTACCCTGTTCTCCTTATTACAAATGCAGAGTCGTAATTGTTTTACATCAAAAATGTCGCGATGTGCATTCTCCAGGTACGATTTTAAAATATGCTTTGAATAAGGGGTTATGGTGCCGCTTACCTCCCAAATATCAGGATTATTCTCGAGCTCATAGAGGAAATCGAGATCTGCGGGTTCAATAGCTCTTAAATGAATATGTTCTCCTTTTAGCTTCAAATTGTATATTTTCCCGAAAAGACAAAAGTAGCAGCACCTTTGAGAGATACATTTTGATATTTACCATCAATGTGCTCAAAAGACACGTCTAAATCCCCTCCCCGTGTTTTTATCCTGATGTGGTTTAAAGCGGTATTGCCAGAATGGTGCATGGCAAGCGCTGTGGCTGTTACCCCGGTTCCACATGACAAGGTTTCGGCCTCTACCCCACGTTCATAGGTCCTCACGGAATACTGCCCTGATTTTCCTGATTCAACAAAATTGATATTACAGCCTGCTTCGCCGTATAACCCAAATCTCAGTCGTTTTCCCTCATGCTGCACATCAAAATTCTCAAGGTCTTCTACCATTTGAACATGGTGGGGCGATCCCGTATCCAGAAACAAATACTTGGGTTTCTGTCTGATATGCTCTACGGGTTGCATCATAAGCTTCACCACTCCATTTTCATCAATATGGGCAAAATGTCGTCCGTCTGCGGCTTCAAATGAGGCATCACTGTCTATGATCCCAAGGGATCTGGCGAATGCTACCATACACCTGCCCCCATTGCCGCACATACTTCCCTCCCTGCCATCGGCATTAAAGTATACCATTCGGAAATCTGTATTTTCCTCTTCCTCCAGGAGCATCAGTCCGTCTGCACCTATGCCAAATTGTCGGCTGCACATTTGTGCAATCAATTTGGTATTGTTTTTGGGGAAAATCTGTTGTCTGTTATCTATAATGATAAAGTCGTTCCCGGTACCCTGGTATTTATCAAATGAGATTTCCATGTTGCTCAGAGGAACAAAGATAGAACTTTATTTAAGGTTATTTTATCAGTTAAAAAGACGTTAAATGAAAATTCAGGCATAAAAAATCCGTTAATTTTATACATAAATATCCATATAAAAACGAAGTAAAATGAAGAGAATAGCAAGTCTTTTTGTGGTTGCCGTTTTCGCCGGTGCCCTCACCCTGGGATCCTATAAACTGTTCTTCGAACCAAAACCTGTTGATCTGGTTTCAAATACCTCAGAACTGCCGGTAATTACGACCAGCAATGCGGTTTCTAATTTTACAGGGGCTGGGATTAATGAGGCAGATTTCACCTCAGCAGCGGAAAAAACGGTAAATGCTGTGGTACATGTTAAAAACCTTACCATTAGTCAGGGGCCCAGCAGCATACTCGATTTTTTTTATGGTTATGAACGGCCGCAGCGGGCACAGATAGGGACAGGATCTGGGGTAATAATTTCCCCTGATGGATATATCGTGACCAACAACCACGTAATAGCCAAATCAACCGAGCTTATGGTTACCTTGAACAACAATAAAAATTACGAGGCAGAGATCATCGGGACCGATCCTAATAGCGATATTGCCCTAATTAAGATAGAACCCGAAAGTAGTCTGCCATATCTCGCCTTTGGAGATTCGGATAATACTAAAATTGGAGAATGGGTACTTGCTGTTGGGAACCCTTTTAATCTGACCTCAACCGTAACGGCTGGTATTGTAAGTGCCAAAGCAAGAAATATAAATCTATTACAGGGGAGTGGTATAGAAGCATATATTCAAACAGATGCAGCGGTGAATCCTGGTAATAGTGGAGGTGCCCTTGTAAACACCAATGGTGATCTGATTGGGATTAATACAGCAATTACCTCCCAAACAGGAAGTTATGTGGGCTACTCCTTTGCCGTACCCAGCAATATTGCCAGAAAGGTAGTGGAAGACATCATGGAATATGGGAACGTACAAAAGGGAATACTGGGCATTAAATCCCCATTGCTAAATACGGAATATGCCATCAGCAAAAAGATAAATGAAATTGATGGGGTTTATGTAGATGGCGTTGAAGAAGATTCAGGGGCAGAAGCAGCGGATCTGCAACCCGGGGATATCATCAAAAAGGTAGATGATGTTCGTATCCGACGCTTTGCGGATCTTACGGGTTATGTTTCCACCAAAAGGCCTGGAGACCAGGTAGAAGTAAGTTTGGAAAGAGATGGCAAAATCCTGAATATCCCGGTCATCTTAAAAGCACGGCAAAGCCTGGTAGTTCCAGTTATGGGACTGGAAGTGAAAAATTTATCGGAAAAGGATAAGAAAGCATTTAAGACAAAGGTTGGAGTTAAAATAACAGGGGTTCCGGAAAGTTACCGAGGCTATGGCTTAGAAGGAAAAG
>CBDUAW010000351.1:0-3198 GCA_965365215.1 uncultured Eudoraea sp.
ACTTCTTGGCCAGGGGTACACGAAACCCATTCATTTGGTTTTTGGAAATAATGACGGAGATGTACACTCTATCATTGCTGTCGCGAAAAACTTTCCAAATATCCATCTCCATGGAGAAACGTTCCGGGGAGAATTAGGGGGCCTCAAAGTTGCTATGAACCATTATCCTGAAAAGGCCAGGGCCATAGCAGAAAATGGCAACTATGACCTGATATGCTACGGTCATAACCATACCCAGGCAGAGGAAATGGTAAACGGAAACCTTCTTCTCAATCCCGGAGCTATTATGGGATTTCATGGGGGTAGCCTGAAAGACATTCCGACAACTTTTGTGGTAATTGATACCGATACAGGTAAAACAAAAAGCTATACCCTCTAAACGTATTGTTATAGGATATTTCAATTATATTAGAAATAACTAACTAGCGGTCTATTCTGAAGTTTTCCAGTTTAATATCATCCATCCCGTCGTCATCAAAAGGATATTCGAGTTGATCCTGGATATTGTAGAGTGAGATCAGGATGAATTGGGTAAGCAGCACAATGAAATAGCCAATACCAGGTATAGTTTGCAAGCCTATATGGAAGATTATGGTTGGGGCATAAATCAAGGGAAAAATATAAATAAAGACCTTGCAGTAGGCTTTTAGGGTAATAGGCGTTCTGTGAATATTAATAGCATGAAGGTTTTCCACCGCTTCGTGCAGATCTTTCATATATCTGAATACCCTGTCCTTTAATTTTACGGAGACACTTTCCCCCATTTCTAGCATAAAACTATTGACAGTATTAATGCTATGATCCAGCTCTTCCATGTTTTCAAAATTTCCGCCAAGATGGTCTATGGTCTTATTGCTGATATCTGCAAGAATTACCTCCATCCTGGCCTTATCTTCTGTTGAGAGTTCCAGATTATTGGTTACAAAATAGTTTACTGTCTTTAAGGCGCTTCTGAATTTACTGAAATGCTCAAGTGCTTTTTCTCTTCTGCGGAAAGATCCCCTGATAGTAAATACCAGAGGGAAAACAATAGCTATGCTCAGCAAAGTAAGGTCCACATCAAAACTAATCTGGTAATAATAGGCCGCCATAGTGGTGGCCAAAGCAATAAAAAGTGCTATAAACGTTCTGTGGTTAATTATGGAAAAATACAGTCTAATAGTCAGAAATTTAGTACCTTAATAAGCAACAATCTAACCACAAGATAGTGAAAAAACGAGTTAGCCTTCTTTTTTTACTGACCTATCTAAGTATTGCGGGACCGCTATCCGCGCAGGACACCGCTGCCTCCACTAAGGAAATAAAAGTCACGAAACTCTTTGCTTCCACAGACCCCCTGCCCATTAAAATGGAGTATTCAAACCGGGATTTACGGAAGAACACCAATGATAGTACATATATTTTGTCTTCCCTGCAATATCAGGATGAGGATGGCCGTTGGGAGACTTTAGACGTGAAAATCCGGGCCCGTGGAAACTTCAGAAGAGAACATTGCTACTTTCCCCCTGTAAAAATCAAGATTAAAAAGGCCATAGCCAAAAGCACGCTTTTCCAGGGCAATAAGGAACTGAAGTTGGTACTTCCCTGCCAATTGGTAAAACACAACCAGGATTATGTACTGAAAGAGTACCTGGCTTATAAGATGTATGAAAAGATTACCCCTTTCCACTTTAAAACCCGGCGGGTAGCCATTACCCTAACTGAACAAAGGGGGAAGAAAACCAAGATTCACGAATTTGAAGGTTTCCTCATTGAAGATATTGATAAGGTGGCCAAGCGCCACGAGGCAAAAAAAATAAAGCGATCCGTACATCCGCTCGAACAGGACAATATCTGCTCTGTACAGAACGACTTTTTCCAGTATATGATAGGAAACACCGATTTTTCCGTGGCCTACCAGCACAATGAAAAACTCATATTTGTAAACGAACGCAAGGCTATCCCTGTCCCTTATGACTTTGACATGTCTGGGCTGGTCAACACCAATTATTCATTGGTCTCACAGGTACAAGACGAACAGCTGAGTATTGAAAAAGTCACCCAGCGTTTATTTCGCGGATTTAAGCGTAATGATGTCGTTTTTGAAAAGATTAGGCAGGAATTCCTCACAAAGAAACCAGCGCTTTTTGAAGTCCTTGATGAAATGGCCTCTGAGTTTCAGGATCCCAAACAGTATGAAACTGCCAGAAAATTTCTGGCCGACTTCTTCACTGTGCTGGCCAATGAGAAAAAATATCGTTCGGAGATATTGGCCGTGGCCCGGGTAAAGTAGTAGCTATCTCATTCAATCTATTTCCTGTGAGCTTATTGAAAATAGGTGTTAAGTGCCAGTACCCCATTGTATGAAATAACACATGAAAATATAAAGGCCAATGCCAATCCAATATTAATCAGAATACCGGTTTTATATTCCTTCATTAGCTTTTTATTGTTGATGAGTAGCATAATCCCGATTATCACCAAGGGCAATACAAATACATTAAATATCTGAGAGACTATCTGCATCTCAACCGGATTTGAACCAAAAATGGGAACAATTAAAGCAAATAAACAGGCAAAAGCGGTGATAATTTTAAATTGCCTGGAACTGGTGTCTAACTCACCCGACTGATAATCTGCTATTAGAATCGGTGTTATTAATAAAATTGGAAAAATTGAGGATAAGCCTGCGCTTAAAGTTCCAAAAAAGAACAACGTCAGGGCAAATTTACCTGCTATGGGTTCCAAGGTATTGACCATATCCAAAACCTGAGTAACCGGCCTCCCTTCATGAAAAAGGGCTCCACTAGCTACGGCCATTACAGCTCCACTAATTATAAAGACCAATATGGCAGCGATTATAGAATCCTTCTTTTGTTGAGCGAGGTTTTTGATAGTCCAGCCCTTACCTTTAACGAATAAGGGACGGGACAAAAAGGTTGCTGCGGCCATCGTAGTTCCCACAAATGCGGCAACTAACATCTTACCTCCTTCCACCTCCGGAATTGAGGGGATGAGCCCTTGTACAACTTCAGAAGGCAACGGGTAAACCATAAAAAGTGAAATAAGGAAGGAAAGCCCCATTATGGTTACGAAAATGACAAGGATTTTTTCAAAAAAGGTGTATCTGCCCACCAATAGCAGTGCATAGAACATTGCAGTTACCACCACAGCAATAATTATAACGGATTCGTACTTATACTGTGCGATCTCAGGAAT
>CBDUAW010000352.1:0-3197 GCA_965365215.1 uncultured Eudoraea sp.
TTATAACCTGGTAGAATCTGGCTCCAGCCAAATTGAACTACAGGGCGGATATGGCGGTGGAGGTTTTATAGGAACCCTGGGGCTATCCTTTAGTAATTTCTCTATTCAAAACCTATTTAACGGTGAAGCATATAAACCTGTGCCTATGGGAGACGGGCAGACTTTTGCGCTGCGCTTGCAGGCCAGTAGAACTTTTAGGGTGTACAGTTTAAATTTCTCAGAACCCTGGCTAGGTGGAAAAAAGCCAGTAAGGTTCAACCTTTCCTTATCCAGAACACAACAATTCCTTGCTTCATTTAGCGGAAGCGGACGGGTACAGGTAAATAAAGACCAACAATTCTCTATAACGGGGATTTCTCTGGGATTAGCAAAAAGGGTGCAATGGCCCGATGATTTTTTCACGGTCTCTCATGCTCTGAGTTATCAATTATATGATTTTCAGAATTACAGAACCGGATTGTTTAATTTCGGTAACGGCACCTCTAATTCCCTTGCATATACCATTGGGATATCCAGAAGTTCTGCAGGTCCCGGTAGGATATACCCCATAACAGGTTCCATATTTGAGGTAAGTGCCAAATTTACACCACCCTACTCTCTCTTCAGTGACAAAGACTTCGCCTCCTTAAAAGCAAGGAGCGAAGAATTAAACCAGTTGCAGGTAGATAGGGCGTTGCAGGGGGAAACCTTGACCACAGCTGAAAGGGATGAGCTCGAAAGTGTTGACCAGGAACGATTTAAGTGGTTGGAGTATTATAAGATTAAATTTAAGGGAGATTGGTATACCAGGTTGGTTGAAAAGCTCGTTCTCCGGACCAATGTAGAGTTTGGATTCCTTGGAAATTACAATAGTGATGTTGGGAAGGTGCCGTTTGAACGCTTCTTCCTTGGAGGAGACGGACTGGGACGAAACTTTACCCTCGATGGAAGGGAAACCATCCAATTGAGAGGATATGAAAACAATTCCCTAACTCCAGTTGACCCTATTACAGGTCAGCAGGAAGGAGGAATTGTATATAATAAATATTCCATGGAACTCCGATACCCATTGACTTTAAAGCCTTCTGCCTCTATATATGGTCTGGCTTTTTTAGAAGCAGGGAACTCATTTAACAATTTTCAGGAATTTAAACCGTTTCAATTAAAAAGATCTGCCGGAGTGGGGCTACGTATATTTATGCCGGCCTTTGGTCTTTTGGGAATTGATTTCGGATACGGGTTTGACGAGGACTTACGACCTCAGTCTGCAGGTAACGGACCCAGTGGGTGGCAAACGCATTTTATCATTGGCCAACAGTTTTAATACCGAATTTCTTTCCAGAGTCTCTAAAGGATAAACCGCTCATTTTAAAAGTTTTAGTAATTTTGGCACGATATTTTCTATGTTAAAAACGAAAGCGGAATGAAACGAAAAGTTCTTTTATTATTGACTGCTGTTTTACTTATGTCGTGGGCTCAGGCCCAGAGAGGAGTAAGGATTGGTTATGTGGACATGGAGTATATCCTGGAGAATGTTGAGGAGTACAGAGAAGCAAATGATCAACTCGATAACAAAGTGCAGAAGTGGAAGGTGGAGATTGAGCAAAAACAAAGTACCATAGACCAAATGAAGAAGGATCTTCAGGCGGAAAAGGTGTTGCTTACTGAGGAATTGATTTCGGAGCGACAGGAAGAGATTCAGATCCTCGAGAAGGAAATGATAGAGTATCAGCAAGATCGTTTTGGACCACAGGGAGATTTGGTCTTACAAAAAAGAAGGCTGATACAGCCAATCCAGGACCAGGTTTTTAATGAGGTTCAGAAGATTGGGGCTAACAAAAAGTACGATTTTATTTTCGATAAATCGGCAGATGTCGTAATGTTGTACTCCCAAAAAAGGCATGATATTAGTGAGCTGGTGCTTCGGCAAATTGCAAGGACAAGAAAAATCAGCAAGCCCAAAAAGAAGGCCATAGATAAAAGCAGGCTGGAACAATTTGAGGGGGAGGCGGCGGAAGAAGAAATCAGCGATGCTCTCAAGGAAAGACAAGACCGGGCTAAACAGGCTGAAGAAGCAAGAAACAAGACTGCTGAGGAACGCAGAGCAGAACAGTTGAAATTAAGGGAAGAAAGGAAGAAGGCATATGAGGAAAGAAGAAAAAAATTGTTAGAAGAACGGGAAGCCAAACGCAAGGCAAAAGAGGAAGAGCGGAAGAAAGCGACGGAAAAAAAACAAGATACCGTCAATCAAAATAACTAAGACTAAAATTAACACTCAAAAAGTAAATTAGAAATCATGAAACAATTAAAAAAAGTAGCCCTCATTGTTGTTTTATTCGTAGCAGCTACTGGTTTTGTTAATGCGCAGAGTAAAGTAGCCCACATCAACGTATCAGAATTGTTGGCCGAAATGCCGGAGATGAAATCAGCACAGGCAGAACTTCAAAAACTTCAGGAGACTTATAAGGCCGATATAGAAAGCTCTATGACCGAGTTGAGAAATAAATACACTCAGTATTCCAATGAAGCCAGTTCTAAGTCTGAGGAAGAAAATCAGAAAAGAGCAGTGGAACTTCAGGGATTTGAAAAGAATATTGGAGAAGCGCAGCAAGCTGCACAGCAGGAGCTGGCAAAGAAGCAGGCTGAACTTTTTGAGCCAATCTCAAAGAAGGCCAAGGAAGCCATTGAAAAAGTGGCGGCTGCTCAGGGATATGACTACGTTATTGATGCAACCCAGGGAGGTGGATTGATAGTAGCAAAAGGTCCGGATTTATTGGCAGCTGTGAAGCAGGAATTAGGTTTCTAATTTCACTTTAGACAATATGTAAAAAAACCGTTCTACTTACGAACGGTTTTTTATTTTTATACACGGCTGGTATTAGGCATTTAATATGAAAAATAATCCGATAGGAATATTCGATTCAGGGTTGGGAGGGCTTACCATTTGGAAAGAGCTACACCAACAAATGCCTTTTGATGATACCATCTATCTGGCCGATAGCAAAAATGCACCTTACGGAGACAGGACCAGGGAGGAAATACGTGCTCTCAGTGTCAAGAATACGGAGTATTTGTTACAAAAAGGCTGTAAAATAGTAGTAGTAGCTTGTAATACGGCTACGACCAATGCAATAGACTACCTCAGATCTCACTACCCGATACCCTTTGTGGGCATTGAACCTGCAATTAAACCTGCCGCACTACATTCTAAGACCGGA
>CBDUAW010000353.1:0-3196 GCA_965365215.1 uncultured Eudoraea sp.
GATATCGTGGCCGGGGTGATGGTCTCACAATTGCGGGAAAGCGGTAAAAATGTCTCCATGCTGGTAGCCAATAACAAAGCACAGTTTACCAAAAAAGCTACGGGAATGATCACCTTTACCTGTGTTGACGGAGCCTTGATTCAGGAGGCCATTGATAAGGCTGTGGTAAGCGGGGAGGGGCAGACCTGCTGGATGCGTTCGGAAGGCGTAAACGAGGATGGCGTAGTTGTTTCCACCTTTCAGTTTGAATGGACTGTAAAAGTTAAAACTGCCAAATCTTAAATTTCGAAATATGCACACTCAGGAAGACCTTTTGTTTAAGGAAGACCAGCGCTTTACCCAATGGTGGCTATGGCTTTTACTGATGGCTATCATGGTGATCCCCCTATATGGTATTGTACAACAGCTATTTTTAAAGGAACCTTTTGGTAATAACCCAATGCCCAATACCGGCTTAATCATTTTTGCATTGGGGACCGCTGCTTTTCTTTATTTCTTCTGGGCAATTCAATTGCGGACAAGGATTTCCAAAAACGAAATAAAAGTGGCTTTTCCTCCCTTTTTCAGGAACAAGACGTTTCCCTTATCTGAAATTGAAAGTGCAGAAGTCATCACCTATAAATTTGTCGGCTACGGACTTCGGATCAGCTTAAAATACGGTACGGTGTACAACATTAAGGGAAATAAGGGCTTGCTTCTTACCTTAAAGAATAAAAAAAAATTCATGATTGGCACTCAGCAGCCGGCTATGTTACAGGAAGTAATGCGCAACCTATTGCCCACAGCTGTAACAAAATCCTGATGGTGTCAACTAATTACTGTTAACCTAAAAAATTCTACTATGAACGCACATGAAATAGACTATCAGATATTTGGGGAAGAAATGCAGTATGTTGAAATTGAACTCGATCCTCAGGAGGCTGTTGTTGCAGAAGCAGGCAGCTTTATGATGATGGATACCGATATAAAAATGGATACCATCTTTGGGGATGGCTCCAACCAGGACAATAGCGTCCTGGGTAAGATATTTTCTGCAGGTAAAAGGATTTTAACAGGGGAAAGCCTCTTTATGACAGCCTTTCTTAATGTAGGTTCCGTTAAGAAGCAGGTGAGTTTTGCTTCTCCCTACCCAGGAAAAATCCTTCCCATAGACCTTTCAGAAAAACAAGGGAAATTTATCTGCCAGAAAGATGCCTTCCTTTGTGCTGCCAAAGGTGTTTCCGTAGGCATTGAGTTCTCCAAACGCCTGGGAAGGGGCTTGTTTGGGGGCGAAGGATTTATTATGCAGAAATTGGAAGGGGATGGAATGGCCTTTGTACACGCCGGTGGCACCCTTGCAAAAAAGGAATTGGCAGCCGGGGAAGTGTTAAAAGTGGATACAGGTTGCATCGTTGGATTTTCCAAAGATGTTGATTATGATATTGAATTCGTTGGCGGAATTAAAAATACGGTGTTTGGGGGTGAAGGGCTCTTTTTTGCCACCCTGAGGGGCCCGGGAACGGTATATATTCAATCGCTTCCCTTTAGCAGACTGGCCGGAAGAGTTTGGGCCGCTGCCCCCAGAGGTGGAGGCAAGGACAAAGGCGAGGGGAGTATCCTCGGAGGCCTTGGGGACTTACTCGATGGCGATAAGCCGTTTTAATCAACAAAGAGGGGTAAGCGTCGTAAATGGATTTTAAAGAAATGTTCCATTTTTTGGAAGAATTGCAAAAAAATAATTCCAAGGAGTGGATGGACCAGAATCGTAAGTGGTATCAGAACCTACGCGACCAATTTATAACCTGGTTGAATGCCTTAGACCATTCCCTGGCAGCAATAGATGACAACTACTATCCAACTCCAGGAAGGAAAGGAATCAACAGAATTAATAACAACCTCATGTTCCATCCCGGGAAACCGGTCTATAAAGATCATTTCGGGGCGGGACTTGATAAAGCCCCCAACTCTGGAGATTTCTATATTCAGATTGGCCTCAACGAATGTATGCTCGCCGGAGGCCTGTGGAGGCCGGCCCCAAAGGATCTGAAAAGTATCCGGGAGGCTATTGATTACAATGGGGAGGAATTGGTAGAAATTCTTGAAAACCCTAAATTTATTAAGGTTTTCGGCGGATTATATCCCGATGAAAAGCTCCGAAGGGCACCAAAAGGTTTTCCCAATGACCATCCTTATCTGGAGCTTTTGAAAAATAAAACCTTTGCCGTAGCTTGTCCTGTATCCAGACAACAGGTATTATCACCAGACTTTGATCATTATGTGCTGGAGGTCTATCAGCTGATGTTGCCTTTCAGACGATATCTCAATCAGGCGCTTTCAGTCTAAGTTAAACTAGCAAAACCTTATATTTAATGTCGAAAACCAGCCGATTTGAAATTTGGATCCGTTAAACATATTAAAAAAGAAGTCCTTTCTGATCAGTGGTACATCCTGTACAAGTATTCCTATGAATATCAGAAAGAAGACGGTAGCTGGGAATTGCAGGAACGAGAGGCCTATGATAGAGGGAACGGCGCTGCCATTTTCCTATTTAATAGGGACAATGGGAAGATCTTACTAACCAGGCAGTTCCGAATGCCTACCTATATCAATGGCAATAAGGGCGGGATGATGATTGAGGTATGCGCCGGACTCCTGGATGGCGACCATCCGGAGGCCTGTATTCGCAAGGAAGTGGAGGAAGAAACCGGATATCGTATCCCGAATGTGAAGAAGGTATTTGAAGCGTATATGTCGCCCGGCGCTGTAACGGAGAAACTGTTTTACTATCTGGGGGAATACAATGAAAGTATGAAAGTGAGTGAGGGGGGAGGAGCAACTCATGAAGATGAGAATATTGAGGTTTTGGAATTGCTCTTTGAAGAGGCTTATGCCATGATTCAATCGGGTGAAATAGAAGATGCCAAAAGTATCCTGCTGCTACAATATGCCAAATTAAACGAGATCATGGAAAAGGGCCTTGGCCCCAAATGAGGAATTAATAGTTGTCCCTGATCCATTCAAAAAGCCTCTGCATTTCCCTTTTGATTTCGCCATTGGGATGTCTGAAATGGTTATTCATGAAGCTAAAGATGAGCGTTCTACCACTCCTGGTAGTGAGGTAGCCACTCAGATTATGATTATTTCCAAGTGTCCCGGTTTTGGCATAGATATAGGGGTTTGGGTCTCCGGGGTACCAATCTTCCAGGGTTCCGGAAAC
>CBDUAW010000354.1:0-3192 GCA_965365215.1 uncultured Eudoraea sp.
AACGCGCCGGCTGGCGATCTTGGAAGCGATAATTCCCAGCACCACTATGGTTGCCAGCACAATAAGCACATTCATCAATTTGTATTCAACAGGATACGCCAGGGAAGGGGTGATTTTCAGCCATTCAAAGGCCAGTTGTGAACCAATAAGCAGAGAGCCAAGCAGGATGCCGATAAGGCCGCCCATACTGGTTACTAAAACGCCCTGCACAAAATAGATACGGCGTATTTCCCTCAGGGTGGTGCCAAGGCTGTACAAGGTTTTGGAGTTCTGTTGCTTGTCCAGGATCATCATAATAATGGCCCCTACTACATTGAATAGGGCAATGATAAGCACCAGGGTAAAGATGAGGTAGGTAGCCAGGTTTTCCGTATTCAGCATGCGGTAAAGGGTGCTGTTTAGTTCCCTTCTGGTTTTTACCAGGATCCCGGAGCCAAGGATTTCGGTTATTTCTGCTGCCACCGTTTCAGGATCGGCCTCGGGCGTCAGCTGTATATTCAGGCCGGAGATCTGGGTGTTGTCTTTTTCGAGCAGGGCCTGCACCAGGGGCAGGGAGGTAAAGACGTATTTCTTATCCAGGTTTTCTTCAATGGCATAAACGCCCCGAAGTACCAGGGAAAGCTGATTATAAGGCTTCTCGTTCAGGGCCTGGGAACTCAGGGAACCTGTTCCGGGTTTCGGCGCCAGAACTATTAAGGGGCTGCGGTAATTGTCTATCGTAAGGCTTAGCAGGTTGGCTATGCCCAATCCAACCACCCCCTGCTGGTCTTCTATGGCCCAGCTACCCCAGTAGATGGCGCTGTCTATCTGGGTGGTAGTACTGTACATTTGGTCTACTCCTTTAATAAAGGCCACGTCGCTTTTTTGCTGGTGGGTAAGGTACACCCGCTCTTCTATTTCGCGCGAAAAAGAAGCGATGCCCTCTACGCCTTTCACCTCATCAAGTTGCGCATCCGTGAGGCCAAAGAATTTCCCGCCGGCCGGCACCACTTTCAGGTCCGGATCAAAGGTATTGCTAAAGGAAAGGCTGAAGGTTTTGAGTCCGGCGAAACCCGAGAGCACAATAAAGAGGGCGGCGGAACCAATGACGATGACCAGGAAGGTGATAAAATTGATAATGTTTACCGCATTCTGGCTGCTTTTGGAACGGACGTAGCGCTTAGCGATATAGAAAGGGAAGTTCAAACTGTATCTAGGATTTCTTTCTGCTGGGCAGGATTTCAGGATTCTCGAGCGGGTTCTCCCCCTGTTTCAGGGATTCGTCTATTTTTTCGATATAGTCCAGGGAATCGTCCAGGAAGAAGGAGAGTTCGGGCATCCTTCGCAGTTGGTTTCTGGTGCGTTGTGCCAGGGCGTGCCTAATTACCGGGCTGGTTGAGGTGATTTCTTTCAGGACATCTTTGGCCTTATCTGAGGGAAAAACACTTACATAGACCTTGGCTATAGAGAGGTCTGAGGTGACGGAAACCTTGGAAACCGAGATCAGGGTTCCGGGAGCTCCTTCTGAGGCAGCCCGTTGTAAAATATCTGCCAGATCTTTCTGTAGCAGGCCCCCTATTTTTTTCTGTCTTTGCGTTTCCATAGGGCAAAAATACGCTAAATTATGCGTAATTTTAAGAGTTAGTTTTAGCAAGGAAAACCCTATGAGGAAAATAGAGCATATTGGCATCGCCGTAAAGGATCTGGAGGCCTCCAACGAACTGTTTCGCAAATTGTTCGGCACCGGGCCGTACAAGGAAGAAGAAGTGGCCTCGGAAGGGGTAAAAACCTCATTTTTTGCCTCTGGCCCCAACAAGATCGAATTGTTGGAAGGCACCCGGCCAGACAGCCCTATTTCCAAATATGTGGAGAAAAGGGGAGAAGGCATTCATCATATTGCTTTTGATGTGGAAGACATCCATGCAGAGATTGAAAGGCTGAAGGGCGAAGGCTTTGTGGTGCTGAATGAAAACCCCAAAAAAGGAGCAGACAATAAGCTGGTCGCTTTTTTACACCCCAAAAGCTCCAATGGGGTTTTGGTAGAATTATGCCAGGAGATAGATTAATTTTTGTTCCTTTTTGCTTCCCCAAAAAGAAACTCAAAAAGGGGACTTTTTCAGGTAGGTGTTTTTTAAGTTTCTAAACTTAAAAACCGCTCACAAAGTCTAAATTTTTTCCAAGGCTTCAAAAATTCTTAACGGCTATGTTTGCTACACTGCTGAAAAAGATTTCCCTGAAGAAAATTTAGGAGGAGGCCAAATTTACTTACAAAGAGATTATCTTCTGCTTGTTCAAGGAAGGTCCCTTATAGTAAGTATTTCAAGACGGAAGGCTTTATAGTCCTGAATGAAAACCCCAAAAAGGGAGCGGATAATAAGTTAGTCGCTTTTTTGCACCCTAAAAGTTCCAACGGAGTACTGGTGGAACTGTGTCAAGAAGCCCCAAATAATTAGTCAAACCGAAGGATTTCTAGAAATAACAACAACTTGGCGAAACTGCGTTTTGCTTGCCTGCCTAAGGAAGGCGCAAGCAAAAAAGAGCATGTAGCCTAAAGTTGTTGTGGTTTTGGCCTGTGGCCAAAAATTTCCTTAAATCCTTCTTGATCTTTTCGTCCATTTTGGATCAAGCCAAAATGGACAGCCTAAGTATTACATATGATTGTAAAATCCTCGAACCATGTTTCCATCAAAAAAAGACAACATCTATCCCCTGAACAAAGAGAACATAAATGCCATCTTGAATTACTTTTTTGATATTCCTTTTGGTAACATTAAGTGGCTATATAAACAAAGAGAACTCTCCATTAATCAACTAGAATTTATCGCAAGAAAAGTTTCAGAGCATCAGGCCCTCCTCGAAGAAAAGGTGGGACCTAGTGGGGTAACGGTCTCAAATTTTATGATCTATGGAATAGAGGCCAGCTATAAAAATCCATATATGTGGAAAGGCAGCCAGAGCAGAAAAAGAATAATTAAGATATTATACGAAAAGATATATGAGCTGTTTTGAAGCATGAACGTCACCGAAAATCATCATTAAAAGTGTTATCTTCTACCTCTTAAGATGTTGCAGCCTCGAAAAATAAGTAGTAATATTGCACTCGCTTTTTGCACTTGCAGAAAGTAATTTATTGAAAATACCAGTATAAAATAGGTCCTATAGCTCAGCTGGTTAGAGCACCTGACTCATAATCAGGGGGTCCCTGGTTCGAGC
>CBDUAW010000355.1:0-3177 GCA_965365215.1 uncultured Eudoraea sp.
CCAATTACATGTGGTAGGAGAACAGATCGGGGTTGAGGTCTTCTCCAACAGGGAAAACAATGATCCGGTAGCGATTGCCAAAGCCGGGGTGGCGCATGCCAAGGCCAATGGTTTTAATGTGGTCATAATAGATACCGCTGGTAGGCTTGCGGTAGATGAACAAATGATGACGGAGATAGCCAATATCCGGGAGGCTATTCAACCCCAGGAAACCCTGTTTGTGGTCGATGCCATGACCGGTCAGGATGCTGTCAATACCGCAAAGGCCTTTAACGATATCCTGGACTTTGACGGGGTAATACTTACAAAATTAGATGGAGATACCCGCGGGGGAGCGGCCATATCTATTAAATCTGTTGTTAATAAGCCTATCAAATTTATCGGGACCGGGGAAAAAATGGAGGCTATTGACGTCTTCTATCCTGCCCGTATGGCCGATCGTATTCTGGGAATGGGGGATGTAGTCTCTCTTGTGGAACGCGCTCAAGAACAGTTCGACGAGGAGGAAGCCCGTAAACTGCAGAAGAAGATCGCAAAAAACCGCTTTGGTTTTGATGATTTCCTCAGTCAGATACAACAGATAAAGAAAATGGGCAATATGAAGGACCTCATGGGAATGATCCCGGGGGCCGGCAAAGCCCTAAAGGGTATGGATATAGATGATGATGCCTTTAAACACGTGGAAGCCATTATTCATTCCATGACCCCAGATGAACGCTCCAACCCTTCCAAATTGAACGCTTCCCGTAAAAAGCGGATCGCCAAAGGTAGTGGAAGGACAATCCAGGAAGTAAATCAATTGCTGAAACAGTTTAACCAGATGAGCAAGATGATGAAAATGATGCAAGGTGGCGGGGGCAAAAAGATGATGCAGATGATGCAAAATATGCGCTAAAAACAAGTACCTAAATAACCAAATTTCTTATGACCCTTCTCGACGGAAAGAAAATCTCCAACCAGATCAAAGAAGAAATTGCCACCGAGGTGGCTGAGATGAAAAAGAGAGGGGAAAAGGTACCTCACCTTGCCGCAGTACTGGTTGGAAACGACGGCGCAAGCCTTACCTATGTGGGCAGCAAGGTGCGGTCTTGTGAACGCATTGGATTTCAATCTACTTTAAAACACCTTCCCGAGAATACCTCAGAAGAAGAATTACTGCAACTGGTCCGTCAGCTAAATGAAGATCCCGATATTGACGGTTACATAGTACAGCTACCTCTTCCTAAACATATTGATGAAGAGAAAGTGCTGATGGCCGTGCACCCGGACAAGGATGTTGATGGTTTCCATCCCACTAATTTTGGGAAAATGGCGCTCGATATGGAAACCTTTATTTCTGCTACGCCTTTTGGAATAATGGAATTATTAAAACGATATGAGGTAGAGACCGAAGGGAAGCATGCGGTAGTAATAGGCCGCAGCCATATTGTAGGACGCCCCATCAGTATTCTGATGAGTCAGAAAGGTAAGGCTGCTAATGCAACGGTAACGCTTACTCATAGTAGAACCAAGGATATTAAATCCCTAACTCTGCAGGCAGATATTGTGGTTTCTGCTTTGGGCGTACCACACTTTCTTACTGCAGATATGGTAAAACCAGGGGCCGTTATTATTGATGTGGGAATTACCCGGGTACCAGATGATTCCAGGGAAAAGGGCTATTACATAACCGGAGACGTCGATTTTAAAGAGGTTAGCAAAAAAGCTTCCTATATTACGCCGGTTCCCGGAGGGGTGGGTCCTATGACTATAGCCATGCTTTTAAAAAATACCCTTTTGGCCAGAGCCAGGCACGGGAGTAAATCCTAAAGCCTGATTAAAGGCTTGAAAATCCTGCCTAAGATTAACATTAATACTGTAACAAATCCCCTAGGTTACAGTCGAATAGAACATCTAATAACTAAAACTATATATATGAGATTAAAACACCTATCAATAGCGACTACCCTGTTGCTGGTAATTATTGCAATAAGCTGCAAACAGGAAGCAAAAGATGTGGCAGAAGACCGTGAATTAACTTCCGGGATTCTCGATGAATATATGGATACTTCAATAAAGCCGGGCGATAATTTTACGGCTTATGTAAATGGTACCTGGGTTAAAAACACGGAAATTCCGGCAGATAAGTCGTCTTACGGCATCGGGACAATAGTTCATGAAGAATCTGAAGAAAACGTAAAGAAGATCATAGAGGAATCTGCGGAAGGGGATTTTGCAGATGGGTCGGATGAGCAGAAAGTAGGAGATCTTTATAAGTCTTATATGGATATGGAAAAAAGGAATGCACTTGGGGTTATGCCTTTGCAGGCCGAATTCCAGAAAATTGATGCCCTTAGCAGCTATGACGACCTGGCTGCCTATTTTGGCTATGCGGTAAAATTTGGCTATACCGTGCCTATGGCGCTTTTTGTATACCCTGATTTAAAAAAACCGGATGAATATGCCGTGTATACATGGCAGGACGGTCTAGGCCTCCCGGATAGGGAATATTACTTTAAATACGACGATCGCTCCAAAGAGATCAGAGACAAGTACGTGGCCCATATAGAGAAAATGTTTGAGTTGGCTCAGTTGCCAAGCGGAGCCAAGGCTGCTAAAACCATCATGGAACTGGAAACAACACTGGCCGAAAAGCATATGGAAAAAGAAAAGACTAGGGATCTTGTTTCCAATTACAATATGTTTCCGAAGGACACCCTGTCCAATATCATGCCTAAATTCAACTGGTCTGCCTACCTCGGGGAATTAGGTATTGAAGACCATCCAAAGCTGGGCTTTCTGATGCTCGACTATGTAAAGGCGCTGGATAATATTATTGCCAATACAGATTTAGATAGCTGGAAAACCTATTTGAAATGGTCAGTTCTCAATGCCAATGCTTCGAGATTGAATGCAGCTCTGGATCAACAAAATTGGGAGTTTTATAGCAAAGAACTTCGCGGAACACAGGAGCAAAGGCCTATGTGGCGAAGAGGAGTTTCAGTAGTAAACGGAACCCTGGGAGAAGTAGTTGGGAAGGTATATGTAAAACAGCACTTTCCGCCAGAAGCCAAGGAACGCATGGAAACCCTTGTTGAAAATCTCCTGAAAGCCTATGAGGTAAGTATCAAGGAGCTCGAATGGATGGGAGAGGAGACCAAGAAGGAGGCTTTGGATAAGTTGAGTAAATTCACCCCA
>CBDUAW010000356.1:0-3151 GCA_965365215.1 uncultured Eudoraea sp.
TTGTACAAAGAATGCCGCAAGAATCAGAATTCCAAAGCCAATGGAAAATTTCCTTGAATGATCCATTTTTTCTGCAATAGTCTTTTTCTCTTCTGCTGGATGCTCAAATTGATACTGGGAAAGCTGAACTGGTGATGGACTGGTCTTTTTACCCAGATAGTACGCAAGAAATGATATGAAGATCAAAGCAGTGAGGAAAACTGAAAGATTCCAACTACTAAAAATAGTAAGAGAGGTTGAAATGGTATCAGGAAGCTCAGCCAGCAGCGTATTATCAGAAAAGTTGCCCATAAGATCCTTAAGATGACCTTCTTCTGAAACTTTTATAGGAGCAGAACCACTGATTCCGCCGTGCCATACCATTAATCCGGCATACCCACAAGCCCCGATCAAAGGATAGTTTATTGGAATTTGATTCCTTTGTGCATATTCACCAACCTTCCTGGCAAGAATAGCTCCAAAAATAAGGCCAAGACCCCAGTTAAAGAAAGCGACCAGCATAGTTGGAAGAACTACGACCACCGCAGCATTTGCTCCATTCTGAACATATCGGGTAAGAAGAAGTATCAGTTTTTCAACCGGACCACTTAGGACAAGTACAGGTCCCAAAACCAAAATCAGCATCATCTGATAGGCAAAAACGAGTAAGCCGTTATTCCAGATCCCGGTTTCCCAGTAAGAAAGGATGGTCAGAAGATGATGGCTGTCTGAAGTGTTCTCGGTAAACGCCCAGGCCAATAAAATGGTCAGCAGGGTAAGCAATATGGCAATAGTGAACGGAGATGGTAAGTACCTCCGAAACACCGTCTCTACCACCCTGGTGAATCTAATCATCTACACAATTTAGTCAAATGGTCGGCCTCGGGCCCTAAAGGAACCTTCCAGGGCTAGAATGGCAGGTCGTCGTGATCTTCCTCCTTCAGATCGTCAGCTGGATCAAAGGCCTCAATGGGAGGCATGGGGGGCATCTCGTCCGCGCCTTGCTCAGATTGCAAAGCTTCGATCCTCCATCCCTGGATGGAATTGAAATATTTGGTTTCTCCCTGCGGGTTTACCCATTCACGTCCCCGAAGATTTATACTAATCTTTACGGGCTGCCCTTCGGAAAAATTGTTTAGCAGGTCGGTTTTGTCCTGCACAAATTCTATAAGGATATGTTGTGGGTATTGCTCTTCTGTGGTAATCACTACTTCACGCTTCCTAAAACCATTATTCCCATACGTTTTAGTCTCATCAATTAATTTAATCCTTCCTTGAATCTCCATTTATTACATTTTTGCCATTAAAACTTTCCAGGCGGAAAGTACGTCATTTTTATTTAAATATTCCTTTGCTTTCAGGTGTAGTTTTTCAAGGTCGTCCGCACTTAGAATCCCCTTGAGAGTGATGTCTTCTTTAATGAATTCCGCTATTTCCTCCTTATCGGGCAGTTGTGCAACATTTCCCAGCATTCCCAGATCATTACCTGTGAGCACCTTACTGTTTCTGATCTCCAATGGTATTTGATCTATTCCTATCCCCAGGTTCGAAAGCGGTTTGGGAACTTCAAACATTCCTGCATTGGCCCTGCTATACCAATTGCCTCCCATCCTGGATACCTGATCTATTTTGTGCTGATCAATAGTACCCTGCTCATCGAGTATGTCTGGGTCAATGTGAATTTTGACTACTTCTGAAATAATCAAATTTCCAGCACCACCTTCCTTCCCCAGGGCTTCAACCTTATTAACCCTGCATTCAAATTGTACCGGGGATTCCGCAACCCTAAAAGGTTTAACAATATCCGATGGGAGCATCGTTAACCCTGATTTTATAAACTCATTTGTTCCCTTTTCATATTCAGTGCTCGACAAAGACATTTGTTGTACCATATTGTAATTAACAATATTGATGACTACCTCCATAGTCTGAAGAACATTCTCCAGGGTGTGTTTTGTCGTATTATTTCGTACTCTCCTGGCCGGGGAGAAGATTAAAATTGGCGGATTTGCGCTAAAAACATTAAAAAAACTGAATGGAGATAGATTTGAGTTCCCATTCGCGTCCATAGTGCTGGCAAGGGCTATAGGCCGTGGGCCAACAGCACCCAGCAAATACCCATGTAGCTTCGGTACAGAAATAGAATCGGGCAGGATAGAAAGGTAGTTTTCCATGGCTTACAAAAGTACATAAATTGTCTCCTTCGGAAAAGCCTGAAGGCTTCAAAAAGACACAACAATTTCATCTATTTTAAGTTATCTTTAAGGTGTATTTGATCAATGGATGAATTTTAATCCCAAAAAGAAAACTTCCAATATTGTACTGTTGATAGCCTCTTTTGTTATCGTGAGTTTAATTCTTTGGAATACCAACAGTTTTTTTAGAAAGTTCAAGGAGGAAGAACGCTATAAAATGGAAATCTGGGCTAATGCCCAGGCTGAATTTTTATCGCTTCCTGCGGACGCCGATCCCGGAAACCTGCCCCTGACCATATTTCAAAAAAATACGTCTACCCCAATGATCCTTGTGAATAAGGACAGTACCATTAAAACCAACAATATGCCGGAGGATATGGTTAAGGATACGGCATATGTCATGAAAAAGCTCAAACAATTCAGGAATGAAAACATTCCAATTATTATGGAAGATAAAGGGGAGTATTTAGCAACCCTGTATTATGGAAATTCGGAGGTGCTAAACAAACTTAAATACTACCCTATTGCCCTGATGCTTATTATCTTCTTATTCGGGGCAGTGCTTTTTTTCTTTTTTAAGACCAACAAGGCCTCTGAGCAAAACAAATTATGGGCTGGGATGGCCAAAGAAACGGCACATCAGATTGGTACGCCACTGACTTCACTCCTGGGCTGGAACGAATTGTTGAAATCCGAAAACATTAACCCGGAAATTTCTACGGAAATAGAAAAAGATATCAGCAGATTACAAACCATAACTGAAAGATTCTCTAAAATCGGCTCCCTTCCAACACTGGAAAAATGCGACCTGGTTGAAGAAACTCGCAGTGCATATGACTATTTAAAAGTTAGGAGTTCCAAACTTATCCACTTTTCCTTTGACGCCAAGGCCGAACAGATCCCCGTAATGCTTAACAGGGCCCTATACAACTGGACCATTGAAAACCTGGTTAAAAATGGGATCGATGCTATGAAAG
>CBDUAW010000357.1:0-3148 GCA_965365215.1 uncultured Eudoraea sp.
ATTTCTTCCGGGATGCCTTCAAAAAGGGTATCAGGGCGCGTAATCTTAATGGGAGTTGCCACTCCATGATAAACCTGATCCAGGTTTATCAACCTGCCTCCGAAGACTTCCGCTATGGCCTGTTGCCCCAGGCAAACCCCGAAAATACTTTTGTCGGGAGCGTAGTGGGCAATAATATCTTTGAGCAGACCTGCTTCATCCGGGATGCCAGGCCCAGGGGAGAGTACAATTTTTTCAAAGGCATCTACTTCTTCCAGTCCCAGCTGATCGTTTCTTTTTACCACCACTTCGCATCCCAGTTCTTCAAGGTAGTGAACCAGATTATAAGTAAAGCTATCGTAGTTGTCTATTACCAGAACTCTTCTCATTTCTATAACTTCTCCGCAATTTTCATTGCTTTTGTCAATGCTCCCAGTTTGTTGTAGGTTTCTTCCAATTCCGTGGCAGGGTCTGATGCTGCCACCAGACCGGCTCCGGCCTGATAATGCAAAACATGATTCTTACTGAGAAAGGTCCGGATCATTATTGCGTGATTAAAGTCGCCATCGAACGCCATGAATCCAATGGCACCTCCGTAATAATCGCGGTTGTTTTTTTCATATTTTTCAATAAGTTGCATGGCCCTGTGTTTTGGGGCTCCACTTAAGGTCCCGGCAGGGAAGGTGTCTGCCACAACATTCATTGTAGGTACTTCTTCCTTTTTTTGTCCCGTAACTTTTGAAACCAGGTGAATTACATGGGAGAAATACTGTACTTCCCTGTAGTTCTCCACACTCACCATATTGCCGTGCCTGCTCAGGTCATTTCTAGCCAGATCAACGAGCATCACATGTTCGCTATTCTCTTTATCATCTTCCGTTAGTTTTTTAGCCAGTTCAGCATCTTCCTCATCATTCCCTGTACGCTTAAAAGTGCCGGCAATGGGATGGATTTCTGCCTTACCCTTATGTACTACTAACTGAGCCTCCGGGGAGCTGCCGAAAATCTTAAAATTCCCATAGTCGAAATAAAAAAGATAAGGGGAGGGATTTACGGATCTAAGGGCACGGTATACATTGAATTCATCGCCCTTAAATGCCTGAGAAAATCGCCTGGACAGAACCAATTGAAACACATCGCCTCTGTGACAATGCTTTTTGGCCAGTTCTACCTGCGCCATATATTCCTCATCCCTCAGGTTAGAAACCGGCCCCCCTTCCTTGCTGAATGAATAGGAGGAAAAAGTTCGGACCTTTAACAGTTGTTCCAGGTCTTCCAGATTGCTTTCTGCCTGATAGCAATGGGCAAAAAGAAAGGCCTCATTCTTGAAGTGGTTGATGGCGATGATATTCTGATAAACCGCATAGTAAATATCAGGGATCCCCAGTTTCCCTTCTTTTTTGGTTATTTCAATGTCTTCAAAATAACGTACGGCATCATAGGCAATATAGCCGAACAGCCCATTGTTTATAAATTTAAATCTATTTTGATCCACTTGAAATTTACGCCCAAATTGGTCTATAATTGATGGCACATCCATGTCTTTATGGATTTGGGTTTCCTCAATGCTTCCATCAGGAAATTGTTCAATAAGCACCTCGTTTTCTATTTTGATAGAGGCAATAGGATTGCAACAGATATAGGAAAAAGTATTGTCATTCGCGCGATAGTCGCTACTTTCCAGTAGTATACTATTCGGGAATTTATCCCTTATTTTCAGATAGACACTTACCGGAGTTATGGTATCGGCAAGAATTTGCTTGTAATAGGTCTTTAACTTATAACTCATACGATGTTTTTCAGAACACAACTTTAGTTAAGGCTGTAAGTATTAAGAAATCAAAAAGGCTTGTCGTGAATGACAAGCCTTTTTGTACAGTATAACAAAGGGGGTCAGCTCACGACTTCAGACGTAAGTTTAACCACCACCATGTTGCAACTGTGTTTATTTTCATGGAGTCAAATATAGAAAGGAAATTTATAACTGCAAATGAAAAAATCAAAAACCCTGATGCCGGAAACGGAATCAGGGTCATTTTCTTTTTCAAATATCTTTGGTTCTAGAATTCCAGGTCCACTACGAGGTCAAATTCATCGTATATGGTCTTGTCTCCCAGGTTGTCAAAAAAGCTGCCGGAACCGTATCTCACGTCGTAAAGGGATCTGTCTACCTTCATTGTGGCGGTAGCCTTACTGCCGTAAACAGAGACATCAAAAGTAACAGGCTTGGTGATACCCTTAATGGTAAGGTTCCCGGTAACTTCATAGGAATTCTTTCCGGAAGCTTTTACTTCTGTAAATACCAATTTTGAGGTAGGATGTGACGCTACTCCAAAGAAATCGTCAGATCTCAGGTGACCTTCTAACTTTCCTTTGTATTCACCTTCGAGGTCTGTAGAAATTAAAGTGGACATGTTTACCACAAATTCCCCACCAACTAATTTATCGTCTTCGAACATTAAGGCACCGCTTTTTAAGTCTATGGTTCCTGTGTGGGACCCTGTTACTTTATATCCTTTCCAGGTTACGGTACTCTGATCTTTTTTTACTTCTTTTTTGATAACCTCTACAGGGTTGTTTGCCGTAGCGGTTGCTCCAAATACAATGGCTAATGCCAGGGATAAAACATTCTTTCTCATTTTTTTGAATTTAAAATTAAGATATTAGTGATTAAAATTTGTTTAATAATATGTTGAGCGATTGTAGTTCCTTTTCATTGAAACCGCGGACCAGTTGTTCTTCTGTTTCCTGAATTACTCTGTCCATTTTCTTTAACATTTCCTTCCCTTGTTCAGTGATCGTTATTTCTACTTTACGCCTGTTTGCTTTGCATATTACTCTGTCTACGTAACCCTTTTGGAGCAGTTTATCCACCAATCGGGTGGTATTGCTCATTTTGGTGACCATTCTCTCATTTACGGTACTCAAGTTGGCAGGTTTTCCCTTCTGGCCCCTAAGGATGCGCAATACATTAAATTGCTGTAGTGACACTCCATAGGGTTTAAGAGCATTAGTGACATTTTCATTTATCTTATTGCATACTAATAACAAGTGAATAACGGTACGGCTTGCAACGGGCATCTTGGCATCAGTCTTTATAATTTCCTCTACATTCATGTATTTACAACAATTGTATATACAAATGTAATATTATTTTGAAGAGTAGTGC
>CBDUAW010000358.1:0-3148 GCA_965365215.1 uncultured Eudoraea sp.
TCCAGGTTAGGGAAAAGAGGGGCTTTATGAAGTTCCGATGGTAGGTGCATACTAACTTGTTGGCACTAAGATAAAAAAAAATGGTCCGGCGTAGACCGGACCATTTAATTTATAACAAAATCTTATCTTTTATAAAAGCGCATCAATTGCGTCTGTATAAACTTGTTTTGGAGATACCCCAACCTGACGGTTTACAATTTCACCATCTTTGAATACCAATACGGTTGGAATATTTCGAACGCCGTATTTAGCCGCGAATTCCTGATTGGAATCTACATCAACCTTCCCAACTACTGCTCGTCCTTCGTATTCTGAACTTACTTCGTCTATGATAGGTCCTACCATTCTACATGGACCGCACCATGCTGCCCAAAAGTCGACCACTACAGGTTTGTCACTTTTTAAAACCACTTCATCAAAAGTAGCATCTGTTATTTCTAATGCCATGAGATTATTTGTTTAATAATTACGCAAAGTTAGTTATTTATTTTGCCTTTTCCTTACAGGCAGAACATACATTTTTCCTATGCAGCCATTGACGTAACTTATGGTAAAAAGGTCCTGATAATTAACTTTATAGGCAGCCAGAAAGCTGATAGATCTGCCATTATTTAATTCAGTTTGTAGTGTACATCCTGGGCTTCCAGGGTGGCGAGCAATTCACTGGTGATCTGCACTTTCTGTTTTCTGCTGGCCATGGTAACTTTAATCTCCTCCTCCATTTCGTAAATAGTAAAATTCAAATGGTGATTCCCCTTGTAGGAAACCAGAGTATCTTTCAGGCTATGAATTCGCTCTTCCTGCAACTGGCTCAGGTCTAGTTTTATCGTAAGCTTTTTGGCAAAGGTCTCCATGGCTTCCTGTAACAATAAAAACTGGTTGAATTGAAGTCTTGGTTCTCCTTTTTTCCCGGTTTCCCGGTTAACCCAGCCTTCCCGTATAAAGACCTTGATATAGATAAAGGAATTGATCATTAGGAAATGACGATATTTCAAATACTCTTCCCCAAAGATCCTGAATTCATGGGTGTCTGTATAATCTTCAACCGTAAATGCAGCCCAGCCTTTGCCATTTTTTGAAATCCGGTGTTGAACATCCGTGATCACCCCTGCAAAGGAGAGCTCTCTGTTTATAAAGTCATTGGGATCACTGAAAAGAGAAACACTGGCATTGCAAAAAGCGCCAATCTCAGTCTTAAAATCATCGAGAGGGTGGCCCGAAATATAAATCCCAACCACTTCTTTTTCCCTCCTAAGTTTTTCCATAGTGCCCCATTCCTCGCAGGGGGGCACGGTAGGTTCCGGAATTTGTATCTCACTGGCATCCCCAAACAGGCTTACCTGAGATGAATTTTCGTTTTCCTGGAATTTCGCTCCGTACTTAATGACTTTCTCAAGAAAGGTAATCCCATCGCCTTCCTGGTGAAAATATTGTGCCCTATGTGTTTCTCCAAAGGAATCAAAACCCCCGGCGAGTGCCAGGTTTTCAAAGGCCTTTTTGTTAGCGGCCCTGAGGTCTATTCGTTTGGCCAGATCAAATACCGAACGGAAGGGCCCGTTTTCCTTCCGCTCTTCCACTATAGTCTCTACTGCAGAACGGCCAACGCCTTTAATAGCGCCCATCCCGAAACGCACTGCATTGTCTTTGTTAACAGCAAATTTGTAATAGGATTCATTAACATCAGGACCCAATACCTCCAGCCCCATGCGTTTACACTCTTCCATAAAGAAGGTGACCTGCTTAATATCGTTCATATTATTGGAAAGCACAGCTGCCATATATTCGGCCGGGTAGTGTGCTTTCAAATAAGCTGTCTGGTAGGCAATAAAGGCGTAGCAGGTAGAGTGGCTCTTATTGAAGGCGTAGGATGCGAAGGCCTCCCAGTCTTTCCAAATTTTTTCAAGGATTTCCCTGGGGTGCCCATTCTTTTCTCCTCCATCAAGGAATTGGGGTTTTAATTTCTCAAGAAGGGCAAAGATCTTCTTTCCCATGGCTTTCCTGAGGACATCGGCCTCGCCTTTGGAAAATCCTGCCAATTTTTGGGAGAGGAGCATAACCTGTTCCTGATAGACCGTGATCCCATAGGTTTCTTTCAGGTATTCTTCCATTTCCGGAAGGTCGTACGTTATATCTTCCTGCCCGTGTTTCCTGGCGATAAAACTGGGAATGTATTCCATGGGTCCCGGTCGGTACAGGGCATTCATGGCAATAAGATCATCGAAAACGCTGGGTTTCAGCTCCTTGAGGTGTTTCTGCATCCCAACGGATTCGTATTGGAAAATCCCCACCGTATCGCCCCTCTGGAACAATTCATAGGTTTTTTCGTCATCAAGAGGGAAGGCATCAGGATCGAGCTGAATTCCGTGTTTGGCCTTTACAATCTTTACGGTATCCTTGATCAGGGTCAGCGTTTTAAGGCCGAGGAAATCCATTTTCAGAAGTCCGGCGCTTTCCACCACTGAGTTGTCGAATTGGGTTACATAGAGATCGGAATCCTTGGCAGTGGCAATGGGCACAAAATTGGTGATATCATCCGGGGTTATGATCACCCCGCAGGCATGTATCCCAGTATTTCTGAGGGATCCTTCCAGGACCCTGGCCAAATTTACTGTTTCCGCCTCCAGGTCATCCCCTTCCGAAATGTTGAGCAGGTGGTTTACCTTTTCCAGGTCGTCTGCCCTGAATTTCTTTTTCAGATCTGCTTCGGGAACGCCAAATATCTTCCCCAGTTTTGACATATTAGGGATGAGTTTGGCAATGCGGTCTGCATCGTTTAAGGGGAGATCGAGCACCCTTGCAGTATCTCTGATGCTCGACTTTGCCGCCATGGTGCCATAAGTAATGATCTGTGCTACCTGGTTGGCGCCGTATTTGTTAATCACATAATCCATGACCTTGCCACGGCCCTCATCATCAAAATCGATATCGATATCGGGCATGGAAACCCTGTCCGGATTCAGGAATCGCTCAAAAAGCAGGTCGTATTTCAGGGGATCAATATTGGTGATCTTAAGGCAATAGGCAACTACTGAACCGGCCGCGGAACCTCGCCCTGGCCCAACGGACACGTTCATATTCCTCGCTTCCCGGATAAAATCCTCTACTATCAAAAAGTGATCGCACATCCTATCCAGCGATTCAGATAGGC
>CBDUAW010000359.1:0-3136 GCA_965365215.1 uncultured Eudoraea sp.
TGCTTCGGCTATGCAAATGGGAGCCGCCCTGGCCTATATGGGTACCCGTTTTATAAATACAAAAGAAAGTAAAGCATCTGCTGAATACCGAGAAATGATTATTGACGCGGGTGCCAGCGATGTAGTGTACACAGCATCCATATCTGGTGTACATGCCAATTTTTTAGGAGCCAGTTTAAAAGCTGCAGGTATTACGGAGGAAGATCTTAAAAAAGATACTAAAATAGATTTTGGAAAAGAATTGGATACCGAAGCCAAGGCCTGGAAAACCATCTGGTCTGCCGGACAAGGGGTTGCTACAATTGATAATGTTATCCCTGTAGCAGATTTGGTGAAGCAATTAAGAAATGAATTTCTTGAGGCCCTGGAAAAGCAAGCTCTTTATTTGGAAAAATATTCAGGAAGTTAATTACCAATAATGCCTCTTGTACCCAGTCCCTATAACCCCCCTCTTCTATTTAAGAACGGTCATGTAGCTACTATTTATGCCGGACTCTTCAGGAAAGTTACTGGCATTACACAGCAGAGGGAAAGGATGGATCTTCCTGATGGGGATTTTTTGGACCTCGACTGGAGTTATTCCAAAACTCCCGGACAAAAAGTTGTTATCCTTTTGCATGGGCTGGAGGGCCATGGACAACGTCCATATATTACAGGTAGTGCCAAACTATTCAACGGTGCGGGTTATGATGCCTGTGCAGTAAATTTCCGTGGATGCAGTGGGGAAACCAATCGCCTTTACCGTTCCTACCATTCAGGGGCCACAGAAGATCTTGAAGCCGTGATTCAGCATATCATAAACTCCAGGGGTTATGGGGAACTCTATATCAAAGGGATCAGTCTTGGAGGGAATATGACCCTTAAATACCTTGGGGAAGGAAGACAGATTCCCAAAGAGGTAAAGGCTGCGGTGGCCGTCTCAGTTCCCTGTGACCTTTACGATTCCCTTCTGCAACTCCTGAAACCGATTAACCTGCCGTATGCCATTCGGTTCAGGAACCATCTGGTCGCTAAACTGATGGCTAAAAAGGAGCGATTTCCTGAATTGATTTCTGATAGTGATATAAAAGCAGTAAAGAACCTTAAAGACTTTGATGATATTTATACCAGCAGGGCACATGGATTTAAAGATGCCTTGGATTATTATCAAAAATGCAGTAGCCTGCAATTTCTGTCGGGCATCAGTATTCCAACCCTGCTAATTAACGCTAAGGACGATTCTTTCCTGGGCCACGCCTGTTATCCTATAAATGAGGCATCGGAAAATAAAATGCTCTACATGCGAATGCCAAAATATGGCGGCCATGTAGGATTTTACGGAGCTGAAAACGTATCCTATTCTGAAAAAATTGCATTAAATTTTTTGAAGGAAGTATCTTGAACTATCCTATTTAGTATATTAGTAATTCAAAAATTTATACTCATGCGAAAAGTAGTGTTAGGACTTGGTCTCGCTTTGTTAATTGCCGGATGTGGTGAAAAGAAAGAAGAGAAAAAGGACGGTTTTGAAGTTAGCAGAGCCAAAAAGGAAGTAAAAGAGAAAGAAGTGTCTGAAGGTGTCCCGATTGATCTGGATAATAAAGGGATTGGCCCCATCAAGGAGGTTAACTTTGGGGAGGAAATAGATATGGAGCTCGCGGCAAAAGGGGAGGAAAAATTCAGTGCCATTTGCGTGGCTTGCCACATGCCTAATCAGCGAATGATTGGCCCGGCCATGGCAGGGGTTTATGAGCGACGTAGTCCGGAATGGGTTATGAATATGATCCTAAATCCTGATCAGATGCTTAAAGAGGATCCTATAGCCATAGCATTACTAAAAGAGTACAACAATGCCATTATGCTCAATCAAAATCTCACAGAGGAGGAAGCAAGGGCCGTAGCAGAGTACCTGAGGACCTTATAAGATTTGACCTAAACCCCCTAGGGCATATAAAAAGAAGGGCTCCAATATTCCACTGGATATTTGGAGCCCTGATTAATTTAAAGAAATGGAAAAGTCTTATATATTTACTTCAGAGCGCCTCGGATTTCGAAATTGGGATGAAGCTGACATCCCCGCAATGGCTGTCATAAATTCCGATAAAGCTGTGATGGCCCATTTTCCCAGACCTTTAACTTTTGCTGAAACGGAAGCCCTGGTTAAACGTTTCCAAAAACACTTCCAGGAAAAAGGCTATACCTACTACGCAGTAGACTTACTGGAAGACGGATGCTTCATTGGTTTTATCGGCTTGGCATATCAGGATTTTGAAGCTTCCTTTACCCCTTGTGTTGATATAGGGTGGCGTTTGGCTCCTTCTGCATGGGATAAAGGTTACGCAACAGAGGGGGCAAAAAAATGCCTGCACTATGCTTTTGAAAGCCTTGGGTTGGAAGAAATAAAATCACATTGCCCCGTAGAGAATACAAAATCCAGAAAAGTGATGGAGAAAATAGGGATGAAGCCTCTGGGCACCTTTATACATCCTAAATTAAAAGGGAATGAACTTCTTGAAGAATGTTTCCTGTATAGCATTAGCAAGTAGCAACTTGGTGATATAATCCTCATAGAAAAATGCTCATTTGAATCATGTATTAGAGCAATTTTGCTAGCTTTGATAGTATTGAAACAGAGATAAATTATGCTAATGACCTTTTCATCCTCCAAAATCCATTACGGCCTCGTTTTAGTTGTTTTTCTTTTATCATTTACAGCAACAGCCCAAACAAAAAATTTTATTGATCAACCCTATCTGGAGACCACCGCAAGGGTCGACACCCTGGTTACACCAGACCGCATTTATTTGTCGGTCCTGATTACAGAAGCAGATACCAAAGGGCGCACATCTGTGGAAGAACTGGAAAATAGAATGGCAGCCAAATTAAAATCATTGGGGATAGACCTGGAGAAGCAATTGAGTTTATATGACCTGGGGAGTGATTTCCGGAAATATTTCCTGCGGAAAACCGATATCCTAAAGGAGAAGGCCTACACCTTATTATTATATGACGGCCTAACAGTAGGGAAGGTACTGCAGGGACTTGAAACCATAGGCATTGCGAATATAAACCTGAGGAAAACGGAGTATTCAAACCTAGAAAACCTTAAACTTACCCTTCGTGAGCGGGCCATTGCCCTCGCTAAAAATCAGGCTAT
>CBDUAW010000360.1:0-3122 GCA_965365215.1 uncultured Eudoraea sp.
GGAGCTCGAATGTCGACTTCGGCGGCTTTTTGGCAGCGTTTTCTGGACTTCGGAACATTCGGGGGTACGGAAACCCAGCACCGGGCCAGGTACCGCCTACAGCTTACCCTGCCATTGACAGATACTTTCTTCCTGAATTTTTACGATGAGGTTTTCCTGAATTTGCAGGATGAGGTCTTTGGACAAAACCGGCTATATGCTGCCCTGGGAATCCATGTTACCGAAAATACCAGTGTACAATTTGGCTATCTGAAGAACCACTTTAGCGGAATTAACTTTGACCGTCTCCAATTTGCCGTCTTCTACAACCCGGACCTGAGGGGGTTGTTTAAAAAGAAGGCTAACGATTAAGTAAGGAATCGTATTTTGTAATATGGTACTGCCTGATAGGAGAGGCCATCTTTTTCGACATTTAAAGGAGAACTTACAGACATGAGACCACAAAAGATCAATTTCCAGAATAAAAATGGAGAGGAACTGGTGGGCAGGATAGAACTTCCAGCTGATCAGCACCCGCACAATTTTGCAATTTTTGCACACTGTTTTACCTGCACAAAAAACCTCTCCGCGGTAAAGAATATCAGCAAGGCCCTTACCCAAAAAGGCTTTGGGGTATTGCGCTTTGATTTTACCGGTTTGGGGGAAAGTGACGGGGATTTTGCCGATACGAATTTCTCCGGGAACGTCCAGGACCTTCTTGCTGCGGCTGATTATCTTAGTTCGGAATACGAGTCGCCCAGCCTTCTGGTAGGCCACTCCCTGGGAGGGGCAGCCGTGATTTTTGCTGCCGCGGAGATCCATTCCGTCAAGGCAGTTGCCACCATAGGTGCCCCTTCGAGTCCACAACATGTTACCCATTTACTACAGAGCAGTATTGAAGAAATAGAAACCAGTGGCAAGGCCAATGTAAATCTTGGGGGACGGGAATTCACTATCAAGAAACAATTCCTGGACGACCTGGAAAGTAAATCGCTCGCCTCTGTAGCCAAAAATCTGGGGAAGGCGATCCTGATTATGCATTCGCCCCAGGATAGGACAGTGGAAGTAAAAAATGCGGAAGAATTATACCATGCTGCAAGGCATCCCAAGAGCTTTGTAACGCTAGACGGGGCTGATCATTTATTGGCCAAGGCGGCAGACTCCCTCTACTCAGGAAAGGTAATTGCTGAGTGGGCCAGGCGTTATATAGACCTTCCGGATAGCAACACCCTAAAGAGTTCACACCAGGTAATGGCCAGTCTGGATTCGGATGCTGGATTTACCACCGAGATGAAGGTGGGGAACCATTACATGACTGCTGATGAGCCGGTAGATTTTGGCGGGAATGATTTTGGTCCCTCGCCCTACGAGTTGGTTTCAGCAGGATTATCGGCCTGTACAGTGATGACGCTGCAGATGTATGCCCGGCGCAAGGGCTGGGATTTAGAGAATGTGGAGGTACATACCTCCTACACCAAAACCCATGCAGTGGACTGTGAAGCCTGTGAAACAGACAGTGCAAAGATCGATACCTTCTACCGGGAGATAAAATTTAACGGTTCTTTTGACGAGAAGCAGACCAAACGCTTATTGGAGATTGCAGAAAAGTGTCCGGTACACAAAACCCTGCATAGCGAAACTCAGGTAATTACTAAGCTTATTTCATAATGGAAAGTCCCGCCTTTGAAGTCACTATCAGTGGGATGCACGCCCTATCCCTCCCTCCCTCAATAGTTAAACCCTTTCTGGAGAAAGGCCACAGCCGGGTAAAGGTGGTGGCAACCCACGGCGAACATAGCATCAGCTTTCACGGGGCCATACAAAGGAGGGGTGAAGGCTTTTTTATGATGTTCGGGAAGCAGAATCAGAAGTCACTGGGGGTTTTTCCAAATGATTATTTCCAACTACAGTTGTTTGAAGATACCTCCAAATACGGGGTAGAAATGCCAGAAGAATTTCAGGTAGTTTTGGAAAGTGACCCCGAGGCTATGGAGCATTTTGATTCGCTCACAGACGGGCGGAAGCGCGGGCTTATCTACAGCATTCTGCGCTACAAAAACAGTCAGACCCGCATAGATAAAGCCCTGATCCTAAGTGAGAACCTGAAACGGGGGGTTCGCGACCCTCGCGAATTATTCAAATCATTTTAAGGCGGGGGTTGCCTTCACTTTCTTTATTCCGTAACTTTAGCTTTTAATCAAAACGAAAAAAGCATGAAAAAAATAAGTATTCTCTTACTCGGTATGGGCTGTATTGCCTTTTACAACTGCAAAGATGTAAAGAAGGGGGCCGAAGACGCTGCCGCAGAGACCGAACAGGAAATGGAAAAGGAAGTTATTGAAGAAGAGATAAATGTGGTGAAGTTTACTATGGAACCTAAGAGCGACAGCAATGTGAGCGGGGAGGTTACCTTTACCGAGGAAAACGGGATGGTAAAAATGGTAGCCGTCTTGAGTGGACTTTCCGAAGGGGAACACGCCATCCATATCCACGAGAAGGCCGATTGTTCTTCTGACGACGGAAAGTCGTCCGGGGGGCACTGGAACCCCACCATGCAACCTCATGGAAAATGGGGAGATGAAGCCGGATTCCACAGGGGGGATATCGGAAACTTCCCGGTAGGGGCCGATGGCAATGCCACCGTGGAATTTGAAACAGATCAATGGTGCCTCACCTGTGATGATGAAACCAAAAACCTGATGGGGAAAGCAGTGATAGTGCACCAGGGAGCAGACGATTTTACGTCTCAGCCCAGTGGCGCTGCCGGGGCCAGGGTTAGCTGTACCGGAATCATAGAGTAAAACATATTATTCAAGAAAAACCAAAGGCCGCTTTGCGGCCTTTTTTTATTCGAATCTGCATATAGTCTTCTACCCCTATTTGTTTACAAAGGGCTCTTGCGGTTAATTTCTGTTGTTTAAAACTATTCCTCTCCCAGATTGTGAGGTTTCTTTAGGGAATAGTGAGCGCGGACTATCTTATAGACCAGGAAAGACATCACAGCAAGCCAAATAAAAAAGATTAGGTACTCCATAACTGTTTGGATTTGTGTTAGTATCAAATCACGGGTTTAGTTGATTATGTTACATCGGAACACTTGGGGCATTCTAGACGCAATCTTTGTATTTCAACGATAAAATTAG
>CBDUAW010000361.1:0-3121 GCA_965365215.1 uncultured Eudoraea sp.
CCCCCATATAGGACAAAAAGAATTGTATGTTACTTCAGGTCATTATGCTAAATATGGCGAAGACAGTTTCCAACCCATACATACTCCTAAGGAAGACGAAGAGTTTTTGCTAAAACCTATGAACTGTCCTCATCATTGTGAAATATACAACGCTAAACCTTTCAGTTACAGGGAGCTCCCAAAAAGATATGCAGAATTTGGAACGGTATACCGCTATGAGCAGAGCGGGGAATTACACGGATTAACCCGGGTAAGGGGCTTTACTCAAGATGACGCTCATATTTTTTGTACCCAGGAACAATTGAATGACGAATTTAAAAATGTAATCGATCTTTCCCTCTATGTGCTGGGTTCCCTGGGATTTGAAGATTTTACTGCTCAGGTTTCCATTAGGGATAAAGAACAGCCTGAAAAATATATTGGTTCGGCCGATAATTGGGATAAAGCAGAACAGGCTATTATTGATGCTGCACAGGAAAAGGGCCTCCAATTTGTTATTGAACCAGGGGAAGCCGCCTTCTATGGCCCCAAGCTAGATTTTATGGTCAAAGATGCCCTGGGCAGAAACTGGCAGCTGGGTACCATCCAGGTTGATTACAATTTGCCAGAGCGTTTTGACCTTACCTATAAGGGGAGCGACAATGAATTACACCGTCCTGTAATGATACACCGGGCCCCGTTTGGAAGTATGGAACGTTTTGTAGCCCTCCTCCTGGAGCATACCGGGGGCAATTTCCCGTTGTGGTTAATTCCGGATCAGGCTATCGTACTGCCAGTCAGTGAGAAACATGAAAAATATGCTGAAAAAGTTTTAAATTCCCTGGAAAATCACGAAATTCGCGCCCTCATTGATAACAGGAATGAAACTGTTGGTAAAAAGATTCGTGAAGCAGAATTGAATAAAATCCCTTTTATGCTGATTGTGGGTGATAAAGAACAGGAACAGGAATCAATTTCAGTTCGGCGACATGGAGGGGAAGACCACGGCTCTATTGGTATTACAGAGTTTGTAGATTTGATTGAAAAAGAAATAAGTAGTACCTTAAAGTCGTTTAAAAGTTAGCGTATAATTAAAATTAAATAGCCATAGCAATACGAAGAAGATTTAGGCCCCAACCTAGGAGGGAAAATAAAAACCCTCACAACATCAATGAAAAGATCACTGCACCTAAGATAAGACTGGTGGGTGATAATGTAGAGATGGGTGTTTACCCTGTAAGTGCAGGCCTGGAAAAGGCCCGTGAACTTGGATTGGATCTTGTGGAGATCTCGCCTAAGGCAGATCCCCCTGTTTGCAAGATCATTGATTATAAAAAATTCCTTTACGAGCAAAAAAAGCGCGACAAGGCTATGAAAGCCAAAGCGTCTAAAGTAGTGGTAAAGGAAATAAGGTTTGGTCCTAATACAGATGACCATGATTACGCATTTAAAAAGAAACACGCCGAAAAGTTCCTTAAGGACGGGGCGAAGTTAAAGGCGTATGTATTCTTTAAAGGAAGGTCTATTGTATACAAGGAACAGGGTGAAATCCTCTTGTTGAAGCTGGCCCAGGAATTGGAAGACATAGGGAAGGTGGAACAAATGCCGAAGTTGGAAGGAAAGAGGATGACAATGTTTATCGCCCCAAAAACAAAAAAGTAAAGAGTAAAGCGAGATTAATCATAATTAATTAGGAACAAATGCCTAAAATGAAGACAAAATCCAGTGCCAAAAAGCGTTTTAAGCTTACCGGCTCTGGAAAGATCAAGAGAAAGCACGCTTTTAAAAGTCACATTCTGACTAAAAAAAGCAAGAAGCGCAAGTTGAAACTCACGCATTCCACTTTGGTACACGATGCCGATGTGAATAGTATTAAAGAACAACTTCGTTTAAAGTAGATAAAGGTAGTATTAACCATGGAGACAGGCCTTAAAAGTGTTGTTAGACCGCCTGCTACAAAAAACAGAAAAAAATGCCAAGATCAGTAAATTCAGTTGCTTCAAGAGCAAGAAGAAAAAAAGTTATGAAACAGGCCAAAGGATATTTTGGCCGACGTAAAAATGTTTGGACAGTTGCGAAAAACGCCGTAGAAAAGGCGATGCTATATGCCTACCGCGACCGAAGAAATAAAAAAAGAAATTTTCGTGCCTTATGGATTACCAGGATTAACGCCGGGGCCAGAATGCATGGTATGTCTTACTCCCAATTCATGGGAAGGGTAAAAGCCAATAACATAGACTTGAACCGAAAGGTTCTGGCAGATTTGGCCATGAATCACCCTGAAGCCTTTAAGGCCATAGTAGACAAAGTAAAATAAATCTAAGATCTCGCTAAAAAACCCTGTCTTGTACAGGGTTTTTTTATACCCCAAAGGCAGTAAGTACAAGCTTTCTTCCCGATGCCCTGTTTCGGTGTTCGCAGAGATATACCCCCTGCCAGGACCCCAGGTTTAGTTTTCCAGAACTGATCGGAATTTGAACAGAAGCGCCCATCAGCGAACTTTTTATATGCGCAGGCATATCATCTGGGCCTTCGTAAGTGTGGATAAAATAAGGGGCATTCTCGGGCACCATAACATTCAAATGCCTTTCAAAATCTTCCCGTACCGTAGGATCTGCATTTTCATTGATGGTGAGACTGGCCGAAGTGTGTTTGATAAAAATCTGTAAAATCCCGTTCTCAATTTCCCTAATCTCAGGAAATGCTTCCAGGATAGTGGAGGTAATTAAATGTACTCCCCTGGAATAGGATCGTAATTGGAGTTGTTTCTGAAATACTTTCATTGCCCTTATTAAGGTAATTATTTCTCAATGTATAAGGTAATTTAAACATAAAAAATACCTTTGCCGGGTAATTCTATCAAAATGAATCTCTCAAATGTCAGATTGGTCGTAACAGATATGGATGGAACCCTCTTGAATTCCGCCCATGAGGTTAGCGATCGTTTTTTTGAACTCTACGAAGCATTAAAAGCCAAAGGCGTGGTCTTTGCGGCTGCCAGTGGCAGACAATACAATAGCATTGCTCATAAACTGGAGCCTATTAAAGATGAGATCGTAATTATTGCCGAGAATGGTGGGCTTGCAATAAACCGGGGGACAGAAATACTATCCACTCCACTCGATCCCCAACTAAAAAATGA
>CBDUAW010000362.1:0-3107 GCA_965365215.1 uncultured Eudoraea sp.
CCATGAGGTTTCGTAATTAGTAAGCAGATGAATGTTGTTTTCTTTTGCAAGTCTCACCATCTCCCTGGCGTGCTCATAATTAACGGCGAGGGGTTTTTCTACCATCACATGGATTCCTTTTGGAGCACAAAACCTTACAACTTCCAGGTGGTCATAAATGGTGTTAAAAGCAGTAACCGCCTCTGGTTGAGTAGCCTCTACCATCTCTTCAATACTATTGTAGACCAGGTCCATGGAATACCCATGCTGTTTGGCGTATTGCTCTGCCAATTTTCGGTTAGGCTCTACGATCCCTACAATTTCAATATCGCCTCTTCTTTCCCTACCCAGTATCCAATGAACATGGGTATGCACAAGGCCAATCACACCAACCCGTAGGGGTACATCTTTGTTGTGCATTTGGGGGTGAGAAATCTTTGAATCAGGAATCAAACTTTTCTGGCTACTATTTATTACCAATACCATGAAAAAGATCAGGAAAAGGGACCATATTTTCATATGTACATCATGGGTTTATTGGTTTTCTATTGCGCTAAGGATCGCTTTTTCCGCCAGGGGAGCCATTAGTTGATAGCCCTTTTTGTTGGGATGTACCCCGTCATGGCCCAGATCACTCATCATCCCGTTTTTTCCATCTGTCATGGCGCTGAAATAATCCAGGTATTCTACCTCGGCGGCTTCGGCAAATGCTTCTATCATCTCGTTCAATGCAGGAATTTTTTTATCCGGGTTAAGACCTGTTCTCCAGGGATAATCGAAGGCGGGTAGTACGGAAGCCAATACTACCTTTATATCGTTAGCTTGGGCGAGTTGTGTCATACTCTTTATATTATCCAGAATCTGTTCTAAACTCATTGGTCCTGTATTGCCGGCAATATCATTAGTACCTGCTAGTATTACGACAACCTTGGGTTGAAGGGCAATTACGTCTTGTTGAAATCTAAGGAGCATTTGAGGAGTGGTCTGCCCGCTTATACCGCGGTTTACATAAGGTTTCCCCTCAAAGAATTCGGGATGATGGTGCAACCAGCCAATGGTTATGGAATTTCCCATAAATACCACCCTGTTTTCAGAAGGTTCAGGAGCCGAAAGTTCGGCATTGGCTTCCTTGAAATGCTCTAATTGAGCCCAATCCTGTGCAGAAGAAATTTGGGATGACAATAGAATAACCAAAAGGCTGATTATTCCTTTAAATATAGTTTTCATGTAAAACAAATTTTGTTCAAGGCTGAAGATACAAAAAGCCCCTTTAATTTACCCAAAGGTATGGCGTATGGCGGCTCTCAGAAAAAAAATGCCCTGCATGGAACCATACAGGGCAAATGAATAGTATATATCATTACTTATCTACTCACAGAGAACATCTTCCCCGGTATTATCCCAGCAATGCCAGTCTTCATCTTCATATACATGAGGAGCACGTACCCGACCATTAAAATCAGTCCGGCTCCATTCAATACGCACATCTACAAAGTCTTCCATATTTATATCGTAAACATGTGCATCAAAATAAGCATCCAGGTCACCTTCCTGAAGACCGTAATGTAAGTAACTGTCCCTAAAAGTATCTGTCTCTTCGTTGTCATTTAATTCACGAACCCAAGTGTATCGAATACTCGCAACTTCCTCGTTAGATCGTTCCCAATCTATCCGTATCATTGGATTTGGACGTTCCGGGCTTTGGTTGAGAATCCAGTTTCCGCTATTTCCGCTTATATCCGATTCTCCGCTGAACCATAAGAATTCTTCAAACGGATTAATACCTGTTTTGGTAACATACATTTTCCATTCAACCCCGTCGCCAACTAACTGGCCGGTTAATCTTGCAGTATATTCCGATGTAAAGCCATCTACAGAATAGGTCCATTGCCAGGTTTCATCACCTAAAAATTCTGCTTTATGGGCAAAAGCTGCTTTAAAAGAGGCAACTGGTACTGCAAGACTGGTAAATAGGGCAGTGTTCCAAACGCCAACCACTAATCTTGAGAAAACCCAATTTCCATTAGGCGCTTTGTCGTAAGCCTGAAGGCTTATCTGTTTACCGGAAGCAGAGTCGTCTTCAAAGTCACCAAAGTCGATCGCCATGGTTTCATAAGGCGGTAGTTCAAGGGCATCCGCATTTGGGGTATCATTAGATTTTTCACAAGAAGTTGTAAAAACCAATAATAAAGCCAATGCGGCGCTCCATATCTTAAAATTTTTCATAGAAAAGAAGATTTGTTTTAATATTAAAACTTAATAGCTCCATAACGCTAAAATCTTCAAAAAAGTATTGTTATTCAAGTAATTAAATGAGTAACTACTTCCCAAGCAGTAAGGCATTTAAGGCTTAATTCTACTACTCTCTATTTTAGTATTTTGCACTTTTGCCGCCAGGCTGTGTCCGTATAATGAAGTTCCTAATGTCGTCGTTTGCTTTTTGAAGGTCTTCCCTTCTAAGATACATCATATGGCCACTTCGGTAACCCTTAAATTCAAACCTATCTTTCATTCTGCCACTTGGATCTATTTGCCACATGGTATACTTGGCATTGAAATAGGTAGTGGCCCCGTCATAGTAGCCCGACTGAATTAAAACATTTAGGTATGGGTTCTGTGCCATGGCCTGACGAAGATTATCCCTGGTATTGTCATTTTTATTATCCCAGGGCCGTACCGGACCAAACATATTGTACTTAATATCGGTCTTAAACTTCAATTCCTCTTGAAGATAGTAATTGATCGCCGGCGTAAAACTATGCAGCCAGGAAGTGATTTCGGAATTATAATCGGGCCTTTCCCCTGCCAATTTTTTATCGATGCCCAGATACCTGCTATCTAGCCTGCCAATGGTATAACCGCCCTTGTCTTTCAACAGGGATTTCCAAAAATAGGAAGTGGGGACATCGAGGTTGTGGTCCAGTATTTCTTTTTTTGAGAGACCAGAATAGTACGCCATCTTTTCTGCAACGCTATTTTTTTCAGTTTCCCCTATAAACCCTCCTTTGGCAATAGCAGGGATTAGCGTATTAACGGTAAAGGATTCCGCCCCTGGTAAGACCTCTAGTAAATCTTTTTGCTGAAGTTCTGCAGGCAAGGCCTTCTGATACCAGGCCGCGGCGGTAAAA
>CBDUAW010000363.1:0-3104 GCA_965365215.1 uncultured Eudoraea sp.
TTCAAAATGGTAGTCTACGATCGCTCTATGTGCCTGAAAGTCCATTGGAAAAGGATTTGGAATAAACAAAGGTCTTTGCTGAAATGAAATCTTGGGCCTTATTCCGGTTTTTTGCACCGTTGCTACTCACACCCCTATTTAAAACGTAACAAAATTGAAAAAGGGCTACCACTATATTTAGAAGCGTCCACAGAAATTTTGAGGTTTTGGACATAAACCCCCAAACCAGGAAACTTCGAGGGACTTCTCAAAAACCCCCATGAAGATAGTCTTCAAAGGCAGCCACGACATCCGGCCAGGGGTTTTTAGGGCGGGATTTAGCCATTGTGCGGCAGTGACCTCATAATGTGATCTTGACCGAAACATTAAATGTAAAATTTTTTACATTCAATGTTTTACATCTAATCTGTGGCTAAGTCAAATGTGGAGGAATTTGAGCTCGATTTTGGTATATTCTTATTTGTTTCTATATGTTATGCGTTGAAAAGTGGTGAGGCTTTCCGATTTACGGGGCGTAAGGGTCTCCGGACCCACCACCATCTTCGGCGATGCTGGTTCCCACAAGCATGGCCACCAGGAGATCACACAGGGCGCCCCAGGTGGCCCAGGATCGCCCCAATCCAAACTATTCCCTATCGCCAGAACAAGGATATTGGAGTTTTGGACAAAAACCCCAATTAGAAGATTGACAAGCGAATCTTTATTTACTCCGCTTGCCAATGATGTTTAAGCGGGTAGATGCAACTCTTTTGAAAAACGATTAATTTCAGCCACTAACAATCGTAATTGCACCGGACTATAGTCAGCGATTTTCTTGGATGCAAAATCTTTCCAATAATCCTTCTCGACATCTTTTGCGCAAGGGCTCTCTTGGATAAAAACTATTGCCTTGCTAAACTCAGGAATTGATGAATACGCTTCTCCAAGATACTTCTTCTCAAAAACGGCTCGTATATCTAAAGGGTTGCCCATGCTTCCTAAGGCGCTTGCAGATTCATGAAAACATCTATCAGTGGCCACAGCTAATTGGTTCATGCCATCATACATGCCACGGTAGTTCTGGACACAATTATCATAGTGGATCTGTATCCAGGGATCATCCTTAGCAAGTACAGCGCCCTCCCACAATTCGGCCGAGTCCCAAAAGCGGCGAATGGAAGCGGCCGTTTCATTTAAGAGCCCTAATGTATGCATGAGTTCCGGCATGTCGTCCGATAGTTTGGGCAAAGTGGATATGATGCTCCCCTTACAAAGATCAACCTTGTAATTTGGTCTCGGCGGGTGGGAAGCAAGTTTGCAATAACCCCAGGCGGCTAACGCACCAAGGTTACCGGCCAAGCCATGGCCGGCAGCCACCGGTCCAGCGATAGGCGCCGTTGCGGGGACTAATCCTGCTAAAATGCCCCATTGGGATGACAAAAAGAAATGCGCACCTGAAACAGCAAGGGCAACCGTGTTTCCCCATGATGCCATCAGTTTAGCCATTTGGATGATATTATTTGGATCGTAGATGCTTGATCCGGGTCCGGGTCTTGAAGGTGGATAGACAATGATCACTTCCGCTTCTTCTGTAGGTATTTCCATTCAGTTTCTCCTTTCAATTACATTGAGGTTGAGCGGGAGGATAAATCATAACCGCAAATTTATGGTCAAATGCTCCCAATAGTCCAGATACGAATATTATCCTATGCTAGGGCCTCCCAATTATCGAAATACCACTGCACGATCCCTTGTCAAAAGGTACGCGCATTTAAGGGAATCAAAAGGTACGCGCATTTAAGGGAATCAAGGTATAACGGTCAGTTATCCGACCGCCCCCTTACAGATCCCGGCGTGCGGTACTACCATACATAGCTCTCCGAATCTGCTCACTTACGCACTGACAAGCGTTACGGGGTTTTTTGTCTAAAACCGAAAGATTTCCTACGATCGCATCTAAACCCTTGCTACGCGTGCCTTTGCGAACTAAAATTAATTTTCAGAATTCCATAGCGCCGATTCTACAATCTTCTTAATATCAATTGATATGCTACTAAGCAGTTAGCGAAAGCCTCTTTATCAGATCACAATATGCCAACCGCACGATTATACACGAATCTGAGGGAGTACCCCTTATTGCGTGAAAACGCGGTTATGTTTTAAATGGGCCTATAAGAATTTTTTTGCACTTAATTTTTCTTCCTCCTTCACAAATTAAGTAGTGCAATTTATGGTGTGGATTATATTTTGAAGTGCTCTTCGCGGGCAAACAGCATTCAGGTGTCGGCAGAAATAAAATGAGCGTCAGAGGTTCAGAACAGATTCATGCCACATTGTAGCAGAATACTTTAAGAGAGATTAAAACCTGATTTGAGATTGTCAATAAAGATTTTGAAAAAAATACATTTTGGCGATTGCCAGGGAAGAACTGGTTTTGATAAAAATTAGGAGAATGGAAACAACCGAGGTACGCTTCGCAAATCGGAAAAGGGATTGAGTTTGCAACCAATAATCCCCTGTAATTAAGATACAAAAGCGATAATACTGGCTATATTTACTCAAATATCGCGGTAGCAAAGATTGGATGTAAAAAATTGAATGTAAAAAATTTTACATCTAATTGCGATGATCAATTAACTGGTACTCCCCAGAGTCCAATATGCACTGTTATTATTAAATAAATAGGGTTTCTTAACCATAAATGAATTAGCTGTTTTAATGGGAGAAACCGGTCAAAAAATTGAATGTAATAAATATTACATTCAATTTTTTACATCTAATTTCCGAAGAGGACAAAAGGAAACAGGTTTAAGGCGGATTTACGTTTATACCATGTAGATTCAGGATGTTAAGCTGTGAAAAGTGAAAGGGCTTTCCGATTTACGAGGCGTATACCGAGGCCGAGCCCCTTTACAAACGATCACTGAAGATAACGGAGAAAACCCTTGGGAAGGATCATCCCCATGTGGCGACATCCCTGAACAACCTGGCGGGACTTTATAAATCCCAGGGCAAGTATTCCGAGGCCGAGCCCCTTTACAAACGATCATTGGGAATAATGGAGAAAAACCTTGGGAAGGAACATCCCCCTGTGGCCCAATCCCTGAACAATCTGGCGGCACTTT